>JAPLTR010000126.1 GCA_026398065.1 Verrucomicrobiota bacterium
CGCCGACGACGGCACCGTTTACGTCGGCTCCAACGACGGTCTCCTCTACGCGCTCAACCCCGCCGGCACCCTGAAGTGGTCGCATAATTTCAGCACCGCCAACGCCACCTACACCGTCAGCAACAGCCCCGCCATTGCCGCCGACGGCACGATCTACGTCAAGGCGGGCGACGGTTTTCTCTACGCCCTCAACGCCGCCGACGGCACCACGAAGTGGCGGGCCAACGTCAACGCCACCGTCTCCTACGCCAGCCCCGTCGTCGCCGCCGATGGCACCATCTACCAGGGCTCCGAGGACAAGAAGCTCTACGCTTTCAATCCCGACGGCACCACGCGGGCCGGCTTCCCCTTCACCGCCGACAACGACATCTACACCACCCCCGCGATCGACTCCGCCGGCAATATCTACTTCGGCGTGATCAATTCCGGCTGGTTCTACTCCCTCACCTCCTCCGGCACCCTGCGCTGGATCTACAAGGGCGCCACCACCGCCACCACGTCCTCGCCCGTGCTCAGCGCCGACGGCACGACCGCCTATTTCGCCGCCTACGACAAAAAGCTCCACGCCGTCGTCTCCGCCACCGGCGCCGCCCGCTGGACCTATGCGCTCGGCGACGAGGTCCGCGCCAGTTCCCCCGCGGTCGACTCCAACGGCGTCGTCTACGTCGGCTGCTACGATTTCAAGCTCTACGCCGTCAATCCCGACGGCACGCTCAACCGCACCTGGTCCACCGGCAACTGGATCCGCTCCTGCCCCGCCATCTCCGGCCACACGCTCTACGTCGGCAGCAACGACCACAAGCTCTACGCCTTCGACCTCGGCGCCGCCGGGCCCGGGGCCGGACCCTGGCCGCAGTACCGCCACAATCCCCGCCGCCTCGGCCGCGCCGTCGTCGAGGCCCTCGGGTTCGCCCTCTCGCCGAAGTCCCAGTCCGTCGTGCTCGGCTACCCGCTCACCCTGACGGTCGCCGCCACCGGCCAGTCCCCGCTCACGTATCAGTGGAAAAAGGACGGCATCGCCCTCCCCGGCGCCACCACGGCCACCTACACCGTCGCCTCCGCCACCGCCGCCACCGCTGGCAGCTACACCGTCACCGTGACCGGTCCGCAGGGCACGCTCACGAGCGCCGCCGGCGTCGTCACCGTGGAGGCGCCCAACCCCGGCCGGCTCGTCAACCTATCGGTCCGTACCTCCACCGGCACCGCCGCCCAAACCCTCACCGTCGGCTTCGTCGTCGGCGCCGGCCCCGCCAAGTCCGTGCTCCTCCGCGGTATCGGCCCCAGCCTTACACCCTTCGGCGTCCCCGGCGCCCTCGCCGACCCTGTGCTCCAGCTCAACGTCTCGACCTCGACGACCGCGCTCGCGACGAACGACAATTGGGGCGGCTCCGCCACGCTCGCCACCGCCTTCTCCTCGGTCGGCGCGTTTGCGCTGGACCCCGGCTCCCTCGACGCCGCCCTCCTCCGCAGTCTCCCCGCCGGCAATTACACCGTGCAGGTCACCGGCACTTCCACGGCCGCGGGCATCGCGCTCGCGGAGCTGTACGATTCCGACCCCGCGTCGGCCGGAGCCTCCGCCAGCCGCCTCGCCAACGTCTCCGCCCGCGCCCAGGTCGGCACCAACAGCGGCATCCTCATCGCCGGCTTCACGCTCTCCGGCAATCTCCCCAAGACCGTCCTGATCCGCGGCATCGGCCCCGGCCTCACCCAGTTTGGCGTCCCCGGCACCCTCGCCGACCCCAAGCTCGAGCTCTACCGCGGCACGACCCTCATCGAGACCAACGACAACTGGGGCAACAGCGGCACCACCGCACTCTCCACCGCCTTCAGCGCGGTCGGCGCGTTCGCCCTCGCCAACACCTCCAGCCGCGACGCCGTCCTTCTCGTCACCCTCGCCGCCGGCAGCTACACCGCGCAAGTCAGCGGCGTTAACAGCACCACCGGCGTCGCACTCATCGAGGTCTACGAGGTCCCCTGAGCCGCTTCCCCGGCACAGGTCAAACTTCTCTCGGTCGGGGGTTTCTCTTCTAAGACACAGTCCCCGGGAGCGCGGCGTCACTTCCCCCTTGCCCGGCTGGGTGAGGCGCTCCGTGCTTCTGCGTCGACGGTGACCAGGCTTCGTCTGGCCAGCGCCTATAGCGAACCCCCTCTCGTTTCCGATGTGCTTCTCCTCCTTCGTCCGCGCCGCCACCCTCCTCGCCCTCGTCGCGGCGTCGGCGCTCGCGCAGCCGTCCTATACGTTCGCCAATCTCGCCGGCCTGCCTCCTCAAAATGGCAGCGCGGACGGCACCGGCGCCGCGGCCCGCTTCGATACGCCCACCAGCGTCTGCGTCGATTCTTCCGGCAATATCTATATCGCCGACACCTATAACTATACGATCCGCAAGCTCACGCCCGCCGGTACCGTCTCCACGGTCGCCGGTCTCGCCGGCACCAAGGGCGCTGCCGATGGCACCGGTGAAGCCGCGCGGCTCGGACTCGCCTACGCCATCGTCGTCGATGCCACCGGCAACCTCTACGTGTCCGACTACGACAACCACACCATCCGCAAGATCACCCCGGCCCGCGTGGTGACCACCCTCGCCGGCCTCGCCGGCACCTCGGGCTCGGCTGACGGCGCCGGTTCCGCCGCCCGCTTCAAGAACCCCGTCGGCCTCGCCCTCGCCGCCGACGGTTCGCTCTACATCGGC
>JAPLTR010000963.1 GCA_026398065.1 Verrucomicrobiota bacterium
AAAGGGATTCTGCTTCGCAGCGGAGAGTTTTACCCCTTTGGTGCACTTTGTGGCCAAGGAACTGATCGCCCAGCGTACTCAATTTCAACGCGCGCTCCTCGCGTGGTATCGCGCTCATGCCCGGGTGCTGCCGTGGCGCGAGGCGCCGTCGCTCTACAAAACGGTCGTGAGCGAGTTCATGCTGCAGCAGACGCAGGTGAAGACGGTCCTCCCCTACCTCGCCCGCTGGCTCGACGAACTGCCCGATTTCGCCGCCCTCGCCGCCGCCCCCGAGTCCCGGGTGCTGAAGCTCTGGGAGGGCCTCGGCTACTACTCCCGCGCCCGCAACCTCCACGCCCTCGCCAAGGTCGTGGCCGCCTGGCCGGAGATGCGCCGCACGCCCGAAGCCTGGCGCGAACTGCCTGGCGTCGGGCCCTACACGTCCGCGGCGATTACCAGCATCTCGTTTGACGCGCCAGCCGCCTGCGTCGACGGCAATGTCGTGCGCATCCTGGCACGTCTCACCGCGGATCCCACCGAATTTCGCGACTCGGCCACCGCTTCAAAAGCCTTCACCCCGCTCGCGGAGTCGCTCCTGCCCGCCGCCACCCCGGGCGACCACAATCAGGCGATGATGGAACTGGGCGCGACCGTGTGCTTCCGCCACAACCCGCTTTGCCTGACCTGCCCGGTGCGTGAATTTTGCTCGGCCGCTCGCCAGGGCGAACCGGAGGCCTTTCCGCGGCTCGCCGCGAAGCAGATGGAGCAGCGCACCGTCACCCGCGTCTGGTGCGAGCGCGACGGCGAACTGTTACTCCACCGCTCGGCCGCCGGCGCGCGGCGCTTCGCCAATATCCATGAGCTGCCCACCGCCGAACAGGCCGGCCTCGTCGAGGCCAAAGTCGCTCGCGGCAATTTGCTCGCAAAAAAGCGTCGCGGCATCACCCGGTTCCAAATCACCGAGTTCATCTACGCGGCCACCATGCCCCGCGAAAAACTCCCCGCCGAACTCGTGTGGGTGCCACGCTCCGAACTCGCCGAGCTCACGCTGTCGGGTCCGCATCGCCGCTGGGTCGCCGAGATCCTCGCCGCGCAGAAAGAATGACGGTTCCGCCGCTCTGAACTGTGAAGCGCTTTGAGGCTCCGCCCCTCTCCGCAGCCCCCGCCACGCTCGCCGCTCACATCAGCGATTCGATCTTTGCCTTGGATGACTTCACGTCGGCCACGGCGATCCGCGGACTCAACTCCAACGTCAGCAGGTGCTCGGGCCTCCAGAACTCGCTTACCATTTTAAAGTCGATATGGCCCGAGCCCACCGCCTGGTGGTCGCTGCCCTGCGCGCTCACGTCATGGAGGTGGAACCCGATTAGGCGCGGCGCGTTTTGTGTGAGGTGCTGCCGATGGTTGAGCAGGCCCATGCCCTCCTTGATATCCGCATGCCCCGTGTCATGCCAGTAGCCGATGGGCGCGTTCGCCGGTTGCCCTTTGATAAATTCGGCGTAGTCGGCGTCGAGGGGGAGTTCTTCAAATTTTTCCCGGTTTTCAAGTCCGAGCTTCACGCCCTTTTGTGACGCATAGTCGTAGACCTCGTTCAGGCTTGCCTTCGTCTGCTCCCAGAACGGTCCCATCCGCTTGCGCAGCTTCACGAGCGATTTTGCCACCAACGCGTGATAGACCTTGTCGTCCGGCGTGCGCCCGGCGTCGTGATGGGCCTCGAGATATTTGCGGATCTTGCGGGCCGGGTTGAACCAGAAGAAAACCACGCTCCCGAGATGGCATACCACCACCTTCGCCTTCACCTGCGCGGCGAAATCGATCGAGCGCTTCGTGTGACGCAGCCATTGGTCGTGTTCGCGATGCTCGCGCGCGGAGGGTTCGAACAGATTGGGCGCCGCCTGTACCACACCCGTCGGCAGAGGGCAAAAATTATGTGTCGACGACACCTTCACCACCCCCTCCTCCACCGCCTTGAGAATACCCGGCACCAGCGTGATCCGGATCCCATGGCTCAATTCGACATACTCGAAGCCCAGGTCCGCCATTTCGCGGAGCATCGTGTAGCCGTCATTGTGACGGTGTGAGCACCAGCTCGTGGAAAGGGAAAGAATGGGCTTCACGCGGATGTTTCGAAAAGACGAACCGGAGCGAAGGCAAGTTGCACCGGCAATTATTACTTACAAAAAACAGCCGCGCTACCGTTTCAAAGGTAGCGCGGCGAAAATTTACTTCCCCTTGATGCGTCGGCAGGGGAACGGCGACCGTGCTTACTCGGCGTAACGGCGGCGCAGCATCTGCGTGAACGCCTGCACCTTGTTCTTGCGGCGGCGCTTCTCACAGGGCTTCTCGTAGTAGCGCTTGGCGCGGGTGCCTTTGATGATATTCTCGCGATCGAGCTTCTTCTTCATGCGGCGAAGCGCACGGTCGATGGGCTCATTCTTGCGGATTTTGATTTCGATGGACATGTGAGCGGACGTGTTGGTGAAAGGAAAAGCGATAAATAGGCCAAGCCGTTTGCTGCGCGTCAATGGCTTTTTTCCTTGAGTTTTGAAGCTTTGGCAAATGCACCGCTTTCCCGTCTTGCGCGCGACCGCCGATGACATTGCCTAGGCCTTTCCGTGTCGTCCCCCGATCAAAATTTCGTCCACCTCCACGTCCACTCCGACTACAGCCTGCTCGATGGCGCCTGCCGCATCGACCGGCTCATGGACCGCGCGGCCGAGCTGGGCATGAAGGCCCTCGCCCTCACTGACCACGGTAATCTCTACGGCACCATCGAGTTCTACAATCAGGCGAAATCCAAGGGCATCAAACCATTGGTCGGCTGCGAGCTCTACTTGGTTGAGACCTCCCGCCTCGAAAAACACGGCCGCTCCGATGACGACGGCAAAAGCATCTTTCACCTCGGCCTCCTCGCGAAGAACCTGACGGGCTACCAGAATCTACTCAAACTCGTCTCCGACGCCCACCTTAAAGGCTTCTACTACAAGCCCCGCACGGACCTCGACACCCTTTCGAAGTATGCCAACGGCCTGATTGGCTTCACCGGGTGCCTTGCCTCGCTTGTTCCCCAGCACCTGCTTCACGACCGCTACGACGAAGCCCGCAAGGCCTGCGCCCGGTTTGTGGATATCTTCGGACGCGAAAACTATTTCGTCGAGATCCAGGACCACGGCATCCCCGAGCAGTTAAAAATCATCCCCGGCCTCCTCAAGCTCGCCGAAGAGTTCAACCTCAAGATCATCGCGACCAACGACGTCCACTACGTCCGCAAGACCGATTCCGGCCCGCACGATGCCATGCTTTGCATCCAGACCGGGGCGAAGATCGAGGAAGAGAAACGCATGCGTTTCACCGGCCAGGAGTTTTACCTGAAGTCCCGCGACGAGATGGCGAAGCTCTTCATCGAGGTCCCTGAGTCCATCACCAATACCCAGCTCGTCGCCGAGATGTGCGACCTGTCGATTCCGTTTCCAAAGGGCAGCGAACGCTACCCCAAATACCCCCTCACGCCCGAGATCACGGCGCGCACGGACCGCACTGGTTACCTTCGCGAACTCTGCCTCACTGGCCTGAAATCCCGCTACAAGCTCGACGCCGCTGCGCAGGAGTCGTTCCCGGATCAGGCGCTCGCCAAGACCCTCTTCGAGCGCGTCGACTACGAACTCGGCATCATCAACAAGACCGGCTTCGCCGACTACTTCCTCGTCGTCTGGGATTTCATCCACTGGGCGCGGCAGCATGGCATCCCGGTCGGGCCGGGGCGCGGCTCCGGCGCCGGCTGTCTCGTCGCCTATCTCCTCGGCATCACGAATCTCGACCCGCTCCGCTTCAAGCTACTGTTCGAGCGCTTCCTGAATCCCGAGCGCGTTTCCCCGCCCGACTTCGACATCGATTTCTGCATGCGCCGCCGCGGCGAGGTCATCGACTACGTCCGCCAGAAGTACGGCAATGACTGCGTCGCCAACATCATCACCTACGGCACGCTCGGGGCGAAGATGGTCATCCGCGACATCTCGCGCGTCCACAACCTCCCCTACGCCGACGCCGACCGTCTCGCGAAGATGATCCCCGACGAGCTGAACATCACGCTCGAGTCCGCCCGCGAAAAATCCGAGGAGCTCCGCAACGAGGTCTCGCGGAATCCCGTCGCCAAGAAAATCTTCGACCAGGCGCTCGTCCTCGAGGGCATGGTGCGCAACACCGGCAAGCACGCCGCCGGCATCATCATCACGGACCAGCCGCTCGACGACTTCGTCCCGCTCACGCTGCAGGAAGGCGACGTCACGGTGCAGTTCGACATGAACGCCGTCGGCAAGCTCGGCCTGCTGAAGATGGACTTCCTCGGCCTC
>JAPLTR010000595.1 GCA_026398065.1 Verrucomicrobiota bacterium
GATATTCCCGCACCTTGGGGTTGTCCGTGAGGACCAGGCGGGAGAGTTCGGTGTAGCCGCTGATCGCCGCGAGGATGTTGTTGAAGTCGTGGGCGACCCCGCCGGAAAACTGGCCGAGGGCCTCCATCTTTTGCGCCTGCAGGAAATGCTCGTCGTGCCGCTTGCGCTCGGTGATGTCCACCACCACCGCGAGGGACAGGTCGGGCGGGGCGCCCGGTGGCCACATGGCGGAGACCGTCAGGCTTACCCACACGTCCGTCCCATCTTTCCGCACGTACCGTTTCTCCCGGGCATACTCGCGGATTTTCCCTTCGATGAGCTGCCGCTTCATCTCCTGGTCGAAGGCCACGTCCTGTACATGGGTCAGTGCGGCGATCGTGAAGTCCGTGAGCTCCTCCCGGTGCCGGCCCAGAATGTTGGCGAACCGTTGGTTGACCTGCACGAACCGCCCGGTGGTCGCGTCGGACAGGGCGACGCCGACCGCCGCCTGATCGAACAGGGCCTTGAAGCGCTGCTCGCTCGTGCGCAACGCCTCCATGCTTTGCTTGCGTTCGGTGACGTCGCGAAAGGTCCAGATCCGGCCGTAGTATTTCCCATCCCGGCCCGTCACGGGTGCCGAGTAGCGGTCGAGCGTCGTCCCGGTCGTGAGTTCGATCTCGTCGTGGCTGATTTCATCCCGGTGGGAACTCAGGTGCGCCACCCGTTCGACAAACTGGACCGGCTCCTTCATCCGCTGGGCCACCCACCGGAGCTGCGCCTCATCCTGGTTGTCCCCCGCCAATTCCGGGGGGATGTGGAACAGGTCGCTCGTTCCTGGGTCGTTAATAACTTCCGGCCCTGCTCATCCACCACCAAGATGCCGTCGATCGACGAGGCCACCTGCGCCTCGAGAAACGCGGTTTTCCACTGCAGCTCCGTCTCCACGTGTTTGCGGTCGGTGATGTCCGAGACGATGCCGATGTGGCGGAGGAGGTGATCGGACGAATCCCGGATTTGCGAACCCCGGACCCTCACCCAGCGGATTTCGCCGCCGGGCCGCACGATCCGATATTCGATGTCGAGGCTCGGGGCGAGGGGGGAGAGACCGGCGAAGGCCGCCAGCACCCGCGCCCGGTCTTCGGCGAGGATGAACTCGCTCCACTTGTGCGGGTTCTCCTGCAGGCTCTTCACGGTGCGGCCCCAGATTTTCTCGAACGCCGGGCTCACATACTGGACTTCACTCATGTCCGGTGAACGGATCCAGAACGCATCAGTGAGATTGTCCGCCAGCTGGTGGAATTTTTCATTGCTTTCGCGCATCGCCGTCTCGGCCCGCTTTCGCTCCGTGATCACGCTCCCCGAGGGCACGAGGAACACGATCTTTCCGGCTTCGTCGCGCACGGGATTCAGGACGAAGTCGACGTCGATGAGCAGGCCGCCGACCCCGCGGATCTTCATGTCGTAACGGGAGGCCTCGCCACGCAGGCCGCGGACGATGGCGTCCCTCAGCTGCTGCTGGACCTCGGTCGAGTGGGCAAACCACGGGGAGTCCACGAGCGGCCGGCCCAGCACGTCCTCCGGGCTCAGGCCCACCGCGGCCAGGGCCGGGGCATTGGCCTCCACGAGGATGCCCTCCGGCGTCATCAATCCAACCATCATCGACGCCCCCAGGCCGTCGATGAGGTACCGGAGGCGCTTCTTGCTCGCCCCCTGCGCCGCCTCCGCGAGTTTCCGCTCGGTGATATTCAGGTGCATGACCACGGCGCCCCGGACCGCGGAGCCGAACAACGGGGTGACGGTCATCAGGAACCACCGCCGTTCCATCGGCGAATGACACGGATACTCGAAGGAGAAATCTTTCGCCCCGCCCAGCACCGCCCGGATGCCGTTCGCCGCCTGCGCCGCCTGGGCCGAACCCGCCCCTGACGCGCCGTCGCAGACCTCGAGATAGTTGACCCCGGGCCCGGATCGCGGGCCCGGGAGCGAATTGTCGGTGGCGAATTGCCGCCACGCTTCGTTCACCGAGAGGATCGTGCCGCGCGCGTCCAGCAGGGCG
>JAPLTR010000293.1 GCA_026398065.1 Verrucomicrobiota bacterium
TCAGCGGCATCGGCATGCTGCACACGCTGCACCTCGGGTTCCCGGGCTGGGCGATCGTGAAGCTGGTGTGCTGGCTCGGCCTGGCCTCCATCACCGGCCTGGCCTACAAGCGCCGCGCGCAGAGCACGCTGTTCATGCAGATCGCCCTCGGGCTCGCCATCGTCGCGGTGTTCATGGTCGAGCTGAAACCGTTCTGACGGCGGACGCCGTGCCATGACCGGTGCGCTGTGCGGGGTCTGGGTCGACGAGACGGGGGCCGTGCACACGACCGTCGTGTCGGCTGACGGCGGGCGGGAGACGAAGGTCGCCTCCTTCCGGCCCTTCGCGTGGCTCAACGACACGCCGCCCGAGGCCAACCTCCACGGTCTCACGCTGGAGAAGCTGGCGGGGCCGGGGCCGTTTGACCGGCTGGTGCACGCGGCGACGCTGGGGGAATTCGAGACGTTTGCGAAAACCGCGAAGCAGACCGCCATCGGCCTCGACGCGATCCGGCCGCTGGAGAGCCAGTTTCTCCTGCAACACCGGCAGCGGCTCTATCGCGACCTGAGTTTCGCGCAGCTGCGCCGCTGCCAGCTCGACATCGAGACCTCCTCGGCGGACGGGGGATTTCCCGATGCGTCGCGCCCGGGCGACCGCGTGCTCGCGATCGGCCTGCGCTGCGGGGGAAAGAACCGCCTGCTGATCCTGGCCGAGGCGAGCGATGCGGCGGAGAAAAAGCTCCTGCTGGAGTTCAACGCGGCGCTGGCCGAAATCGATCCGGACGTGATCGAGGGGCACAACATCTTCAAGTACGACCTCGACTACCTGCGCCAGCGCTGCCGCCAGCACAAGGTGCCCGTGGCCTGGGGACGCTACGGCCAGAAGGCGTCGTTCCGCAGCTCGCGCCTGAAGGTCGCGGAGCGCTGGATCGACTTTCCCCGCTGCGACCTTCCCGGTAGGGCTGTGGTGGATACATATCTGCTCGTGCAGATCCACGACATCACGACGCGGGAGCTGACATCGTACGGGCTGAAGGACGCCGCGGTCTATTTCGGCATCACGGACGAGGACAGCGCGGAGCGCACCTACATCGAGGGCAGCAAGATCCAGGAGGTCTTCGCCACGGACCGGGCGCGGTTCTGCGCCTACCTGGAGGACGACCTGCGCGAGACGCAGGGGCTCGCCGACCAGCTGCTGCCGACGTATTTCGAGCAGGTACGGACGTTTCCGACGCTGCTGCAGGAGGCGACGCTGCGCGGGGCGACCTCGAAGATCGACCTGCTGTTTCTCGAGGAATACTACCACGCGCGGCAGGCGTGCCCGGTGCCGCCGGAGGTGCAGCCCTTCGAGGGCGGCTACACGCGGAGTTTTCAGGAAGGGGTGTTCAAGCACGTGCTCCACTTCGACGTGGCCTCGCTCTATCCGAGCCTCCTCCTGCACATCGCGCGCAACCCGAAGACGGACACGCTGGGGGTGTTCGTCCCGCTGCTCCGGCAGCTCCGGGAGTACCGCCTCAAGTACAAACAGATCGCCAAGACGGGGCCCACCGAGGAGGAGCGCGCGGAGGCGCAGGCGCGCCAGCAGAACTTCAAGATTCTGATCAACTCGTTCTACGGGTATCTCGGCTTTTCCGGCGCGCGGTTTGGCGACGGGGAGCTGGCCGCGGAGGTGACGCGGCGTGGTCGCGAGCTGCTGCAACAGCTCATCGACGAGTTTGCGAAGCACGGCTGCACGATGCTCGAGGCGGACACGGACGGTATCTATCTCTCGTCGGAAAAATATCATGACCGCCCCGAGGAACTGCTCGGGCTCGTCGCGCCGATCTTGCCCGACGGCATCGAGCTCGAGTACGACGGGCGCTATCAGGCGATGTGGTGCTACAAGGCGAAGAACTACGCGCTCTACGACGGGAAAAAGGTCACGCTCCGCGGCAGCGCGCTGCGCTCGCGCGGCATCGAGCCGTACCTCAAGAAACTCAGCGCGACGCTGATCGACTATCTGGTCGGGGCCTCGCCGGTCTCGCCGGTGCCGCTGGTCGAGGAGTATCGGAAGCGGCTTACGACGCGCGATGTGCCGGTCGAGGAGCTGGCGAAGAGCGAGACGCTCAACCAGAACCCCGACGCCTACGAGCAGCTCATCGCCGCGGGCGGCAAGCCCCGCCGGGCCTCCGCCGAGGTGGCGCTGCAGGTGACGCCGCGGCCGCGCATGGGCGAGCGCGTGAGCTACTACATCACCGCGAAGATCAAGGGGAAGACGAGCGACTGGCAGCGGGCCCGGGCGCTCGCGCTCTACGATCCGGTCGCCGCGCCGTACGATCCGGGGTACTATGCGGACAAGCTCGACGACTGGCTGGAGCGGTACGGAAATTTCATCGGCGTGAAACCGTTGGGCGACGGGCAGGGGGAGCTGCTCTGACGAAATGGTAGCCGCGAGCGTGAGCGAGTGGACGAACGGCCGCTCGCTCACGCTCGCAGCTACCGTCGCGGATGTCGGTCAGAGGCAGGGCGTCCGGCTGGCGGACGCCGTTTGGGGTCGCCGCGCGAAAGGCGTCCGCAAGCCGGACGCCCTACAGGAAAAAGGCCGCGCTGTTTGAGCGCGGCCTTTGCAGTGATCGGGTTGCCCCGGGCCGGACTCAGCTCCAGCGCAGGTCGACGCGCGAGAGCGGCATCTGGCGGACGCGTTTGCCGGTGGCGGCGAAGATCGCGTTGCAGATGGCGGGCGCGACGGGCGGCAGGGCGGGTTCGCCGAGACCGGTGGTCGGGTAGTTGGTCTTGAGGAAGTGCGTCTCGATCTTCGCAGGCGCGTCCGTGATGCGGATGAGCGGGTAGTCGTTGAAGTTGCTCGGCACCGTGCGACCGCGCTCGATGTTGAGCTCCTGCGTCAGGAGCACGCCGAGTCCGTCGATGACGGAGCCCTCGACCTGGTTTTCCGCGCCGCTCAGGTTGACGACCTGCGCGCCGATGTCGGCGCCGGTCACGAAGCGGTCGACCTTGAGCTGGCCCTCCTTGGTCACGGTGACCTCGGCGACCTGCGCGAAGTAGCCGCGGTGGCTGAAGTGAAACGCGAGGCCGGCGCCGGAGCCCTTGGGGAACTTTTTCTGGCCCCAGCCGGCCTTCTCGGCGGCGAACTTCAGGACGTTGCGCATGCGGGCGACATTGTAGCCGCCGCCCTGCTTGCCTTTGCCAGCGCCGCCGCCGGCGGGCATCTCGTCCTTGTCACCCAGGAGCTCGAGGCGGAGTTCGAGGGGATCGCGCCCGCCCGCGTGGGCGAGTTCGTCGATGAAGCTGTGCATGACCCAGGCGAAGACGCAGCTGCCGGGCGCGCGCCACGGGCCCATCGGCCAGCCGGTCTCGAACATCGTCTGTTCCGCCTGGTAGTTGGCGATCCAACGGCCGGGGAACTCGTCGCCGCTGAGCGAACCGCCGCTGCCGGGATTGCCGCCCTCGCCGAAGGTGAAGAAGTGGTTCTTCCAGGCGACGACCTTGCCCTGCGCGTCGACGCCACCCTTGAGGAAGTGGATGCCGCCGGGGCGGTACTGGTCGTGGCGGAGATCGTCCTCGCGCGACCACGTGAGCTTCACGGGCACGGTGAGCTTGTGAGCGATGGCCGCGGCCTCGATGAGGTAGTCGGCACCGATGCGCCGCCCAAAGCCGCCGCCGGCGCGGGTGATGTGGAGCTTGATCTTGTCGGCGGGGATGCCGAGCACGCGGCTCACGAGACCGGAGCCGATGGAGGGAATCTGCGTCGGGGACCACACCTCCATCACGCCGTCCTTCCAGTGCGCGGTGGTGTTCTGCGGCTCGAGGTTGGCGTGCGAGATGAACGGATAGATGTACTCCGCCTCGACCTTTTTGGCGGCGCTTGCGAGGGCCGCATCGGGATCGCCGTCCTTGCGGAGGGTGCGGCCACCGGGTTGCGCGGCCTTCTCCTTGGCCTGCGTGACAAAGCCCTCCCAGCTTTCGCTGACGACCTTGCCCTCGTCCCAGACGACCTTGAGCTGCTTGCGGGCGCTGAAGGCGGACCACGTCGAGTCAGCGATGATCGCGACGCCGGGCACGAGTTCCTTCACCTTGCCGTTGCCCTCGATGATGAAGGCGTCCTTCACGCCGGGGAGGGTCTTGATCTGGTCGAGGTTGGCGCTGACGACCTTGCCGCCGAAGGCCGGGCACTTTTCGTACACGGCGTAAACCATGCCGGGCAGCTTCGTGTCGATGCCGAACAGCGGCTTGCCGGTGACGATCTTCGGCGTGTCGAACTGGGCGACGCGCGAGCCAAGGAGCTTGAAGTCCTTCTCCTTCTTGAGGACGACGGTGTCCTTGGCGGGCACGGGGAGCGTGGCGGCCTTGGCAACGAGTTCGCCGTATTTGAGAACCTTGCCGGACTTGTGAATCACCGTGGCATTTTCTGCGCGGCATTCGCTGGCCGGGACGCCCCAGGTCTGGGCGGCGGCCTCGACGAGCATCGTGCGCGCGGTGGCGCCGACGAGGTGGAAATTATCGTAGTTGCTCGGGGTCGAGCTGCTGCCGCCGGCGCTCTGGCCGCCGTATTTCTTTTCGTCGAAGTCGCCCTGCTCGATGGTGATCTGCTTCCACGGCACCTCGAGCTGCTCGGCGATGACCATGGGCAGGGAGGTCTTCACGCCCTGGCCCATCTCGGGCTGCTTGGAAACGATCGTCACCGCGCCGGACGGCGTGATGCGGATGAAGGCGTTGGGCGTGAAGTCCCCGGCCGCCTCGGCGGCGGAGGCGCTGCCGGCAGACTTGATGTAAAACGCGAGGGCGAGACCGCCGCCGGCGAGGCCGGTGAGCTTCAGGAAGTCGCGGCGGTTGACCGGACCGGAGAGGGTGGGAGCGAGAGTGTTCATTGGCCCACCTCCTTCCCGCCGGAGGCCATGCCCGCGGCGCGCTTGATGCCGGCGCGGATGCGCATGTAGGTCGCGCAACGGCAGAGGTTGCCGGCCATCGCACCGTCGATGTCCTCGTCGGTCGGCTTGGGATTGTCCTTCAACAGGGCGGCGGCGGTCATGATCTGGCCGGCCTGGCAGTAGCCGCACTGGGCGACGTCGAGGTCGGACCAGGCCTGCTGCACGGGATGGAGTTTGCCCGCCTCGGCGGCGAGGCCCTCGATGGTCGTGACCTTCATGCGGTTGACCGTGGAGACCGGCGTCATGCACGCGCGGGTGGGCACGCCGTTGAGGTGGACGGTGCAGGCGCCGCACTGGCCGACGCCGCAGCCGTACTTGGTGCCGACGAGTTCGAGCGAGTCGCGAAGCACCCACAGCAGCGGGGTGTCGGGTGCCACGTCCACGGTGCGGGACTGGCCGTTAACGTTGAGAGTATATTTGCTCATGTGGGAATTGGGGGGACTAAACCAGCTGCCAGATTGACGAGCGCGGGGCGGGGACGTTGCGACCCTACTGATAAGAAAACCGCGGTCAACGCAGCAGAGCGGCTTCTATGCCGAATTGCCCCCGGGCGTCGCGATGGGCCGTTCCAGGGCGGGACGCCTTCTGCGCTTGTGTCGGGTCACACCCGCCGGTGAAAGATCGCCCCATGGAGCCCCACCTCGCCCTGGAAACCCTGCTGCGGGAACTGGAAAATTTCGGTGCAGCCAACGATGCTGCGACCACCGAGCGGAGCCGGCGCATGCTCAACATCACCCGAGACACCGGCGAAC
>JAPLTR010000414.1 GCA_026398065.1 Verrucomicrobiota bacterium
AGGTTGGATGAGGTTGGATTTGCCTGAATGGGGTTGGATCGGGAGGGGAACGGTGAGGCCCCGGAATTTTCCCGCGGATGGGCACGGATGAGCACGGATCGAAGCCACGTCGCTATCCGCGAGCTTCCGCGTGATCTGCGGGGAGGCTTGATCTGCCTTGATCCACCTTGATCTGGTCGGATTTACCCGGATTTGGTCGGATTCGCCCGGATGGGTCATGGCCCCCAGACCGCTCGGAACCGTCCCTGCCGGCTTTTCGTGTGTTTGGGGTGTTTCGTGATTCAGCCCTTCCGTGTGATCCGTGTGTTCCGTGGGCCACCCAACTGCCTTGATCCAGCTTGATCTGGTCGGATTTACTCGGATTTGGTCGGATTCGGTCGGATGGATCACGGCCCCCGGACCGCTCCGAACCGCCCCTGCCTGCTTTTCGTGCCGTTGGGGTGTTTCGTGGTTCCGCCTCCCACTGCCTTGATTTGCTCTGATTTGTTCGAAATTGATCGGATTGAACCACGCCCCTCCCGGCGGCCCGGAGTCGGATCTGGTTGGATTTACTTGGATTTGGTTGGATTCGGTCGGATCTGAAGTACCCGGCAGTCCGGGGTGTAGGCGGGGTGCCCTCACCCCGCGGGACGAGCGCCGAACGCGAGGTGGGGGCATCCCGTCTAAAAATTCCGACCGGGAAAAATCTGTCGGGCGTAGAGCCCGACCAACGTCCCGACCTCCGCCCCGCGCGACATCGCGGCCCATCCCGCGACCGCAGCCCCGGATTCCGTCCGGTCCGCCGGCTGGTCCATCGGTTGCAGCCGGACCTCCGGTCCCCGCCACCGCTAGCCCTTTCCGTCCACCCCCTCCTTTCCGGCCGACCGGGCTACGCCGATCCGCCTCGCCGCGTGCAATCCGCGCGCATGCCGGGCGGGCGGCTTGCGGCCGTCGACCGGGGCGTTCGGCTGAGGTGGTGGGGTGCATGGCGGGATTCTCGTGCCCCAAAGATACCACCCCCTACTGACAACCCTATGTCAGGAGAGATGACCGATCATGGTCCAATGTCCCTCGTCCCACCGGATGCGGTCCACGCCTACTTTAACGCTAGGTCGGCGATGGGCATAAAACATATGCCGGTCACCTGGGCTCCTTCCATTTTCGCTTTGAGCGACGCCGAAACAAACATCTCCAGCGCCGGAGTTCCGGTCAGGCCGAAAACCGACCTGCCCGACAGCGCCGCCCGTTTGAAATACGGACGAATCACGGCCCCGGCCAGGGACTGAGTCCGCTCGCGATCCAGCACTTCGTCGTTGGGCTGATCGAAATGCAACGCTTGGAACAGGTGGGTTTCGCCACGCTCGTCCCGCACCGAAACCGGCAGCCACTGGATCGCGTCCCTCTGTTTCAACTCCCCGCACACAATCTGGTGGAGCCGCTCTGAACAGACGCGACCGCCGATGTTCGTCGGCATATAGTCGCCCAGCGGACCGTCTTCGACCTGCGCGGTCACCAGCGAGACCTCCGGGATGGGCGTCCCGTTGGGCGGGCGCAATGGCGTTCCCTGGGGAAAGACGATCACGCCGGTGGTGATGGGCGGAGTCCCGGGGGCGAAGTGCGCTCGATACCATTTCTCGGTGCCCATAAATGCCCAGTAGTCGTACCGGATCCGAAAAAAATTGCAGGCCGCAATTCTTGATCGGCGGAAAAACGGGCGGGCTTTGCTCATTGCGCCCGGCCCCGTGCGCCGGTTCTCGTTGGTCCGGTGAGTCCAAAGGGCAAAGTTTTCTCTGACTCCTTTGGCTTGGCTCTGCGAGGAGACTCGGACGCTCAGGGCCGTTCACGGCTGCTTCCTCGGCCAGGACTCGGTGAGGCGGGGCGCCACATGTCACCCTTTGCTATTGCCAGTCTCGCCGCTCCCTCCGGGGCTGGATCACGCCAACCCCGCCCATGTCTCGCGAACCGCTCCCCGCTTCCCGCTTCATGCCCACGCCTCTCACCCTCCGCGCCGTTGCGCTCCGCGGTCTCGTGCTCCTCGCCCTCGTCGCCGGCGGCGCGGGCCTCGCGGGCGCCACGGCGTCTGCCGCGAAACCCGACCCCGCGAAACCCGCTCCCGCCAAGGCCGACACGATCCTCCTCGAGTTTGCGCTGTATTATACACCCAGGCCCGCGGCCGATCCGGAGGCGGAGCTCCGGCGGCTCCTCGCGGAGCCCGCGCGCCGCCTGCGCGCCATCGACGCGCCCGCCTCGGCCGAGGCCCTCGCCACCGTCGAGCCCTTCTGGGTGCCGATCGACAAGTACGCCCCGCCCAGCGCGGAGTCGCTGCGCTACACCGGCGTGGGTGTCGAGCCGGCCGAGGCGCCGAAACTCGCGGCCGCCGACCGCGTGTTCGTCGTCGATTTCGTGACGCCCCGCCACGGCGTCCTCGTGACCAACCGCGCCGCCTGCCAGGTCATGGCTGACCTCGCGAAGGCGACCGGCGGAAAGATCTGGGACGAGGAGACGCGCCAGCTCTATTCGCCCGAGCGCTGGCAGGCCGACCGGCTCGGGAGCTGGCAGGGGCCATTGCCGGACATGACCAAGCATGTCGTCATGCACCAGTACGCCAACCCCGAGCTGATCCGCATCATCACCCTCGGGATGCGGAAATTCGGCCTGCCTGACCTCGTGGTGGCGGAGCTGCCCAGCCAGCACACCCGCGCCGTGGGGATTTTTATCAACGCCTTCATGCAGCGCCTCGTCGAGGGCCAGCGGCCGCAGGACTCCCGGCTGCGCCTCACCTTCTCCGAGATCCGGCACCTCGCCGTGCGGTCGGCCGCGCTGGAGAATCCCCTGGAGGGGGCGAAGGGCACCGTGCTGGTCTCGACCCATCCCGCGCCGCTGGAGGCGGGCGACCCGAAGAACACCTTGTGGCGGCTGGATTTCCCCGACTCGAACCTGAAGGGCAGCACCGAACGCACGCTCTGGGGCATGGGCGAACTCTTTGGCAGCAAGGACGTGATTTCCCAGGTGGCGAGCGGCGACCCCGAGATGGCCGCCGCGCGGACGCGCGCCCGGGAGAAATTCTTCGCGCAGGAAGCCCGCTTCCGCACCGGCCTCGCCTTCAACGAGCACCTCCTCGTCAAAGGCGCCTTCCGGCAGGACGACCACACGGAGTACATGTGGGTGGAGGTCTCGAAGTGGGGCCCGAAACACGTGGAGGGCCTGCTGACGAGCGACCCGTACTACATCAAAACCCTCCACTCCGGCTCCAAGGTGACCGTCCCCTTCGACGAGATTTTTGACTATATCCTCTACAAGCCCGACGGCACCGAAGAGGGCAACGAGTCCGGAAAAATCCTGCAAGCCCGGGAGAAAAAGCGATGAGGCCGGCCGGCACCGGGCCGTTTCGATCGAGAATTTCGACATGACCGCATTTCCCTCTCCCGCGCGGGCAAGGCCGCGCGGAATTTTTGTCGGGCGTCTGGCTGGCAGACGCCGTGGTCCGCCACCCCCGAACGGCGTTCGCAAGCCGGACGCCCTGCACCCGACCCTCACGCCGCCCAACCCCGCCGGCTACCGGTGGCGCTCCGGCGCGTCCTTTCCGCCATGCACCTGAGGGAAAGGCTCAGCCTCTGGCTGGGGCGCAACCAGTTGAAACGCCGGCTCCACCCCGCGCCCACGGTCGCGTTTCGCTTGCGGCGCTACGAGCCCCGCGATCGCGCGGCGGTCGTGGAATTGCACGACCGCAACGCGCCCGACCGCCTGCCGCCGAACCACCGCCCGACCTTCGAGGCGTTTATCGACAGCGGGTGCGTGTCCTTTTTCGTCGCCGAATCCCCGGCCGGCGAGGTGCTGGCCTGCGGGGGCGTGACCGATTACGGCGACCATGCGCACACGCTGATGTATGGGCTTGTGGCCCCGGAGCACCAGGGCCGGCGGATCGGCGCGACGCTGGCGCTCGCGCGCCTGGCCCTGGCCAGCCGCGCCCCCGGCGGCCACCTGGCCCTGATTCATGCCGTGCCCAAGTCGCTGGGCTATTACCAACGCTTCGGGTTCGCGGCCTACGGCACGTGGACCGAGGACGGCGTGGCGTATCCCTCCGCCGTGATGCGCTACCCGCGCTCCGACCTCCGCGAGGTCGAACTTACCCTCGCCCAGCGGGGCCACCTGCTCGACCCCACGTGGCCGGTGGAACGGAATCCGACGATGACGTCGCGGTCCCAGCGGATGTTCTGGGGGGAGCACTACGTGACCCTGCACCCGCTCGAGGGCAGCGAGCCACCGCCGGGCTAGAGCGGCGCGAAGGCGTCTCGCCCCGGCCCTTTTCCGGTCCGTGGCCCGGCTTACGGCCCGGGCGGATTAATTACTTGGCCGGCTCGTAACCGGTATTGTCCCCCCGGCGGGCATTTTCGTCCGACTTACGCTGGTACTCGTCCATGCCGGCCGAAGGACGCTCCGAGCGATACGGCGGGTACGAGGACGCGTGATTCGTCCCACCGGCTCCGGTGGACTGGCATCCGACCAGACCAAGGAGGCAGGACGCCACCACGGCCACCCAGGCAAAGCGACGGGGTTTCATGTCCCCAAGGTACGCGAGCCACCGGGAATTTCAAGGGCAAGCCAGAGGCGACGAGTGTCATCGCCGCCGGCGTGGCCAGGGGAGGAGCGGTGGCAGCCGGCCACCCCGACTATTTCGAACCGGCCTGAACCGAGGAAAGCACGCCCCGCCGCGAGGTAGGTATGTCAAGACTTAAGACGTGACCCCTTCTTCCGCCCCTTAACACGAAGCGGGTTCGATACGGACATCGGTAACACTTTGTCCAAGGACATAGGTTACACTTTTGGTTTAGTGATGGGTGGAGTGGTGGCGAGCGGTTTGTGGTCGGGCGGAACGATGGAGGCCGCAGGCCGGAATCGTTCCGCCGGGTCGTAGTGCAGATAGCCGAGGTGGCGGTTGGCGAAGTGCAGCTCGGTGCGGCCCGCCGGATCGACCCGCAAGCCGACGCAGCAACCGGCGAACACCTCGCCGAGATAGTAGTTGTGGCCCTCATGCCAGAGGAGTCCGCTGCGGGAAACCGTCCGCACCAGCCAGCCCTTGGGATAACGCACGGCCCTGTCATTCTCGCCCAGCCGCCGTGGACTCCGGCGGTAAATTTGGGCCGGACAGAGCTGACCGAGCGCCTCGTGCGGACGGACGTGATTGCGCTCATGCTGCCACCGGTCGAAACGTCGCTGCTGCGCCGAAAACGTGGGCGAAGGCGGCTGCGTGGTCTCGGCCTTCAGGTCGCGGTGGCCGCGCTCGTGCGAGCCGTTTTGCTGGGGCGAGGCCGGCCGGATGAACTCGACGGCGATGCCCTGATTGATCCACCACACGCTCAGTTGCGAGAGCCGGCCCAGGGCCAGCGAGGCAAACGGCGTGCCGTTGTCCACCCGGATGATCTTGGGCAAGCCCCGGTGCCGCATCAGCTTCTTGAAGGCCCGCAGGGTCCCGCCGAACTGCTGGTTGGGCCGGGCGCGGCAGGCTAGATAGTAGTGGCTGAACAGATCGCAGACCGTCAGCGGGTCGCACCGCGCCCCGTTGCCCAGCGTGAACCAGCCCTTGAAGTCCACCGTCCACACGTGATTGGGATGGGTCGGCCGGGTGAGCGCCTGGCGCGGCAGATCGTACACCCCGGGCCTGCGCCGCACCCGCTGGCTCAGGCCGTGGCGGCGCAACACTCCGGCGATCGTGCTCACCGCCGGCGGCTGCCGGACCCCATGCTCCCGGCGCAGCAGCACCCGCAGCTTCTTCGGCCCCCAGGTCGGATGCCGCCGCCGCTCCTGCAGGATCCACCGCTCGATCTGCGCGGCGGTCTGATGCGCGCAACCGCGCGGCCGACGGCTGCGCTCCCGCAGACCGGCCGCGCCTTCGGCCCGGTATCGACGCAGCCACTTGTGGCCGGTCTTCCGGCTCACCTTAAACTCCGCACACAACTCGGTCACCGTAAACTTCCCGGTGCCCGCGAGACTCACGAAGCGTTGCTTCTCTTCCATGGGGGTTACTTGGTTCCAGGGCATAGCCCTGAAAGTGTAACCCATGTCCCCGGACAATCTGTTACCTATGTCCCCGGATCATACCCCTTTATCAGGCCTCTGTTACGGCTCGACAAAAAGGTGAAGCGGCAACTGATCGGGTTGACGAATCCCGGGTAGCGCGTTGTCCTCCCCACACAACACTCCAATGACTAGGTACCCACTCCCAAGTTACGTTCCCAACCTATCTACCGGTACAATATCCAATTAACATGGACCAAATTCGAATCTGTAATCTTCGCTGTCTGGCCGACACCGAGGTGATCGAATTAAAACCGATCACCATTCTCGTTGGTGCAAACAGCTCGGGGAAAAGCAGCTTCCTTCGTGTTTTCCCCCTGATTCGTCAAAGCATCGAAACGAGGACGGTAAGTGGGCTGCTTCTGAACGAAGGTGACGTGAATTTCGGATTCTTTCACGAAGCGCTGCATCGCGATGCCAGTCCTGCAGAAATGAAGTTGGAATTCGGTTTCACACTACAACCGGGATTCTATCAGGGGAGCGGAGTGAATCGTTTTCTACTCGATGAGGGGAAAATCTCAAAATTTACCGTCAACGAGTATCAGGCCGAATCCGATATTCCGCCCCTCCGTCTCCGAGTGGAGCGCGGTCTTGTCCCGACACTGGTCCGTGTTCTGGATGAAAAAAAGGGCGCAACGTCGCTACTAAGCGACGAGTTTGGAGAAGTGGGAATGCTTGATCATAAAATCATAGCTGACACCGATGGCCTATTCCACGGCCGGACTTCCGACGAAACAAGGCTGGCAACGATTTTGGCCGTTAAAATTGGCTCAGCGGAACAGATGTTGGCGGCCACTAAACAGCTCGGCGGCGTGAGTTCTTGGAATCAACGCGTGCAAGGGTGGACAACGGAAACTCCGATCTTCCGGAGGATTCGCAACTATCTGCTGGCAAAATCAGCAAATAGCCTTCTCTCCGCTGCGAACCTAGCTGTGTCTCAACTGGCGAGGTCAGTCCATTATTTTCAACCCGTGCGAGCGAGCGTTCAGCGTGACTACGTGAGTCGGGATGTTCAGGTCGAAAGTGTCGATGCAACCGGACTAAATGTGGCGTTGGTGTTAGCCAGTCTTGGTTCATCCGCCCAACACAAGTTTCGCGATTGGCTCAAAATGCATTTCGGATTCGAGGTGTTCCCGCAAAGTGTCAGTGATGGAGCAAGGGTCTCACTGCGGATGAAAGAAGAGGGATCTGATGTTGAATTTAACCTTGCGGACATGGGTTTCGGATTCTCTCAGATGCTTCCTTTCCTAGTCGAAATGTGGAATTTGACTGAGAATCAAACCCCTCGTCGCGTTCAGCGATACGCGAATTTTTCTCCTAGGGATTCCTCGAGTCAACGTGGCTTCATAATCGCAGTCGAACAGCCGGAGCTGCACCTGCACCCTGCTCTACAGGCGCGCGTTGCGGATCTTTTTGTATCTATCGCTCGGCTAAGTAGGGAGCGCAATCTACCGGTGCGCTTTATACTTGAAACGCACAGCCCCACAATAATCGAACGCATCGGCCAACTTGTTGAGGCGAACCATCTCAAGACTGATGATGTGCAGGTTTTGTTGTTCGAACGTGGACGCAGAGGCACCCCGGCAAACACCGCAACAGTCAGACGAACCGAATTTGACACCGCAGGCGTACTCAAGGATTGGCCATTCGGGTTTCTTTCGCCGCCAGTGACGCCGGTTCCGATCTTGCCAACGCCTTCCGAGATCGCGCCGGCTTCGTCGGAGGCCGCCCCGGCTTCGTGATCCATGCTCTTTTTCTTGGACCCAGGCCTTGTAGGTCACTTCGTTTCAGGCGCCGCGTCGCTTGCAGAGATTGGCTGCCTTGACTGCCTAGCGCTCGCGGCTGCCGATGGTAGCCATAGAATATCTGGGCACCGAAAGTCCCTTTTGGACCTCGGCAGCCTTGCAACGTTGCATTGGAAAACTCAACGCGTGCTAATGAGGGCTGCCGGACGCGTCACGCAAGAAGGTAACCTCGTTAAACAACTTCGCGTATATGGCAGAATCGTAGCCGGCGGTGGGCCGATTCCAACAAGCGCGAACGTGAACGGCCAACGTGTTATTACTTTCCCCATCTCATGGTTCGACACGACAGCAAAGATTCAGCCGACAATAATTCTCGGCGAAAATCTAGAGGACGCATTTACGCTACAAAAATTTGCCGAGGCCGGAACAGTACTTTCTGGTCTCGGACATTTGCCTCTAAATTCCTCGCCTGATCATGGTGGCGGCAGCGCCACTGGAACGGTTTTGCATCTCAATGCTGCAAGCAATCGCCCCTGCCTGTGTATTGTAGATAGTGATCGCTCTCATCCGACGGATGAACTTGGATCAACTGCCACTGCAGTACAGCCTTACAAAAACCCCGCATTGCATCCCTTGGTGGAGGTAAGCGAAACGAATGGTCGAGACCTCGAAAATCTGCTTCCGGATTCATTCTATCACAGCTCTTATGGATCACATGCGAACTACGGGCCGCTAGCCGCACTGATGGGAGACCTTACTGCCAGCTTGGAGATGACACTGCGAGCGCATCTCGACGTCGAGAGAGGAGTTTTCCTGCTACAGCTTTTTAATTTCCCTGCTGGTTCACCCGGTGAGGTCTTCTGGCGTTCCAATCCAAGATGGCAACAGTGGCGGCGGCGCGGGGGCTCACGATTACGGCGCTCCCTTGCTGGGTGAGTGGGATATGCAGCCAGGATGCATTGGGAAATCCCTGCAGCTGCGTGCTAGTCCCAGGTAATGCCGCAAATATTCTCCGGCAATTTCGCACGCAATTTGCGACCGCGACTCCCTATCAACTTGTTAGCTCTCTCGACGCCTCGGTTCGAGCCGAGTGGGAGCGAATTGGTGGAATGCTCGCCAGTTGGTGCTGTGCTGAGGAACGATTGCGTGTCTGAGCCAAATGATGCAGTGGCAACATTCATCCGCGTATTCGGCTTGTCAAAACTGTGCGACGAGGCGACTTCACGAATGAACCAGAATCCCCAATTCTGATTCACGTGTCCATGCAGCGCTTGCAACGAGATCTGTGCCCCACCCCGGTTGTGAGATTGCGTCATCGGGGGGAGGTTGGATTGAACGCAGCCGTTATCAAACTGCCGCCGCCGGTTCCGGCCAGGAGCTGAGCACTAACAATTTCGCTTTCGTGACTAGGCTACGAACTGCACTCAGCAGAAAGAGCTATTCTTCATCATCCTCATCGTCGTCACCTTCGATTCTTTCTCCATTCAGGGGAGCCACCTTTTCACAGGTGGGACACTGAGCGTAACCCATTGCGCTATCGGCAATCCCTACGATTTGGGAGAGTGGGTTTGAGTCGCCGCAACAGTCGCGGCAAAATACGAGATCGCAGTCGTCGCATTCGTACAATTTGGTCCCTGCTTCTTCGTTTCCGCAATTGGGGCATTCGGAGTAGGCCATGGTGGTATGAACTAAGATTTCAGTCGCGGGGTGGAATCTGCGCTTAACAACGTTAACTGTTAGAAGGCGATTGGCCTAGTTCGTAAGAGCGTCGGTTAGGTGGCGACAAACAAAATCGATACCCGTTTTTCCGATACCCGACTCGCTTTTTAAAAAGGCCAAAAGGGGGCACGTCTTAACTCTTGCTTACTCCACCTCGACCTCGATGCCGCCGATCCATTTGGCGACGAGGTTGTAGATGGCGGCGCTGAGGACGCCGCCGATGAAGCCCATGACGGCGTAGAGGACCGGGGCGCAGAGCGCGAAGCCCACGCCCATCGCCGCAAACATCCCGCTCTGCGCCGCCGGCATCTTGGCCGAGGCGAGGGTCATCAGGAGGAAGAACGGCACGAAGAGCAGCCCCATCGCCCCATACAGGCACGCGGCCATCTTACCGAGCTGGAAGGGAGCGATGCGTTTGACGCGGCGGAGGGTCGGAATGGTCGGAGGG
>JAPLTR010000961.1 GCA_026398065.1 Verrucomicrobiota bacterium
TCGGCTGCGCCGTCCTCGGCATGGTCATCGAGCGGCTGGCCTATCGCCCCCTGCGCGGCGCCGCCACCCTCAACGTCCTGATCACCGCCATCGGCGTCTCGCTGCTCCTCGAGTATTCCGGCCAGGTGTTCTTCGGCGCCACCCCGCGCACCTTCCCGGCCGTGTTCCCCTCCGTCAATTTCACCCTCGGCGATCTGGTCATCTCCTCCAACCAGGTCGTCGTCATCGTGGTCACCGCCCTGCTCATGGTCGGCCTGCAACTCATCGTCTACCGCACCAAGATCGGCACGGCGATGCGCGCCGTGTCGCTCAACCCGAAGGCCGCCCAGCTGGTCGGCGTGAACAACGACGTCGTCATCTCCTTCACCTTCGGCCTCGGCTCCGCCCTCGCCGGCGCCGGCGGCATCCTCTACGCGCTCAACTATCCGTCCATCGACCCGCTCATGGGCGTCATGCCCGGCCTCAAGGCCTTCGTCGCCGCCGTCCTTGGCGGCATCGGCAACATCCCCGGCGCCGCCCTCGGCGGCCTCCTCCTCGGCACCGTCGAGACCTTCGTCAACGGCAGCCAGTGGTCCACCTACAAGGACGCCATCGCCTTCGCGATCCTCATCATCATCCTCCTTTTCCGTCCGGCCGGTCTCCTCGGAAAATTCACGGTGGAAAAAGTCTGAGCCATGCCGAAGCCGCATCTTTACCTCCTCGCCGCGATCCTGGCCGCCCTCGGCATCTCGCATTTCTCCGACCACATCGATCCCTACCACCTCGATGTGCTGACCGGCATCGGCATCAACATCATCCTCGCCGTCTCCCTCAACCTGGTCAACGGCTACACGGGCCAGTTCTCCCTCGGTCACGCCGGCTTCATGTCCGTGGGCGCGTATCTCGCCGCCGCCGTCTCCCTCTTCCTCGGCCCGAAAATCCTCGGCGAGTCCGGCGGCACCGTCCTCCAGCAGGGATTCATGTTCCTCGCCGCTCTCGTCACCGGCGGGCTCGGCGCCGCCTTCGCCGGCCTGGTGGTCGGCGTGCCTTCCCTCCGCCTCAAGGGCGACTACCTCGCCCTCGTCACGCTCGGCTTCGGCGAGATCATCCGCGTGATTTTCCAAAACGTCGAATTCCTCGGCGGCGCCCTCGGCCTCAACGGCATTCCCGCTTACACGACCATCTTCTGGGTCCTCGCCCTCGTCGCTTTCTCCGTCTTCGTCGTCACCTGCCTCGTCAACTCCACCTACGGCCGGGGCTTCCTCGCCACCCACGACGACGAGATCGCCTCCGAGGCCGTCGGCCTCAACACCACCCGCTACAAGATCGTCGCGTTCGTGATCGGCGCCTTTTTCGCCGGCACCGCCGGCGGTCTCTACGGCCACTTCAAGATGACGATCACGCCCACAGGTTTCGATTTTACGAAGAGCATCGAGATCGTGGTCATGGTCATCCTCGGCGGCATGGGCAATACCCTAGGCGTCATCCTCGCCGCCGTCCTCCTCACGCTGCTCCCGGAGCTCCTCCGCCCCATTGCCGAGTACCGCATGATCATCTATTCCCTGCTCCTGATCGTCCTTATGCTCGTGCGCCCGCAGGGCCTCTTCAACTTCAAGCTCGGCAAGGCGAAATCCTGATGCCCGCCCTCCTTCACCTCGACAAGGCCACCATCCGCTTCGGCGGCCTCACCGCCGTCAACGCCGTCGATTTCTCCGTCGGCGAAAACGAGCTGGTCGGCCTCATCGGCCCCAACGGCGCCGGCAAGACCACCGTCTTCAACCTCATCACCGGCGTCTACCAGCCCACCGAGGGCACGGTCTCGTTTAACGGCCAACCCATCGCCGGCCTGCGGGTCAACCAGATCGTCGAGCTCGGCATCGCCCGCACTTTTCAGAACATCCGCCTTTTCGGCTCGCTCTCCGTTTTCGACAACGTCCGCGTGGCCTGCAATCTCCACCGCGCCACCTCCCCGCTCCAGTCGCTCATCCGGCTCAAGGCGTTCCGTGACGACGAGGCGGCCATCGCGCAACGCACCGAGGACCTGCTCGATATCTTCAACCTCCGCCGCTTCCGCGACGCCCCCGCCAAGAGCCTACCCTACGGCGAACAGCGCCGCCTTGAGATCGTCCGCTGCCTCGCGACCAAGCCGAAGCTCCTCCTCCTCGACGAACCCGCCGCCGGCATGAATCCGACGGAAAAGGTCGAACTCGTCCGCCTGATCCAGCAGATCCAAAAACAGTTCAACCTCTCCGTCCTCCTCGTGGAGCACTCGATGAAGGTCGTGATGGGCGTCTGCCAGCGTATCGCCGTCCTCGACTACGGCGTGAAGATCGCCGAGGGCACACCCGCCGAGATCCAGGCCAACCCAAAGGTCATCGAGGCCTACCTAGGGGAAGACCACCAAAACGCGCTCGCGCACCACTGATGTTATTTTCGATTTTCGATTTCGAATTTTCGATGGGCCACCGCCATCGAAAGCCGCCCACAGCGTCCGCCGGTCTTTGCTGAAATCGAAATTCGAAAACCCAAATTCGAAAATCCGCCGATGCTTTCCGTCTCCGATCTCTCCGTCTCCTACGGCGCCATCTCCGCGCTCAGCGGCATCTCCTTCACCATCCAGCAGGGCTCCATCGTCACGCTCATCGGCGGCAACGGCGCGGGCAAGACCACCACCCTCCGCACCATCTCCGGCCTCCTCCGGGCGAAGAGCGGCACGGTCACCTTCCTCGGCGAAAACATCTCCGCCCTCGCCCCGCACAAGATCGTCGCCCGCGGCCTCTGCCACGTCCCCGAGGGGCGCATGATTTTCTCGAACCTCACGGTCGACGAAAACCTCTCCATGGGCGCCTATCTCCAGACCGACGCCGACCTCATCGCGAAAAACCGCGACTACGTTTTCAGCATCTTCCCCCGTCTGAAGGAACGCATCAAGCAGACCGCCGGCACCCTCTCCGGCGGCGAACAGCAGATGCTAGCGATTGGCCGCGCCCTGATGGGCAACCCGAAGTTCCTCATGCTCGACGAGCCCTCGCTCGGCATCGCGCCCCGCCTCATCAGCACGATTTTCGAGAAGATCGTGGAAATCAACCGCGTCCACGGCATCACCATTTTGCTCGTCGAACAGAACGCCAACCTCGCCCTCGAGGTCAGCTCCTACGCCTACTGCCTCGAGACCGGTCGCATCGCCATGGAAGGCGAAAGCAAGAAACTCCGCGCCGATCCCCAGCTCAAGGCCACCTACCTCGGCGGCTGAACCACGCCGTCCGCCCCCTCACCACGGGGCCTTTCCGTTCACGTCGAGATCGGGCTTCGTGTTCCACCGCGGTTTCCAGCCCGGCTTTTCGATGCGCGTCCTAAAAACCACCGTGTTGTCCAGGTCGAGATCGGCGCTCCAGATGAATTTCGCCCCTTTGAAATCGGCCGCGTAAAACGCCTCCTTCGGGCCGACCCGTTCCTCGGAATACTCCGTCGCCTGCGGCCAAGCCCGGTCGTCGAAGTCGACCGTCCACCACTGGTCCGGGATGGGCGTGTGCTCCACCGTGGGGTTCTTCACGTCGCGGTTGACCGGGCCCTTGAAGAAACTCTTCGCCTTCCAGGTCGCATTCGAAACGGTCCCGTCGCCAAACTTGATGATGAACCCGCCGTCGCCGATGTGGTCGCCGTATTCGAGGCCCGTCTTCGGGTCCGCATTGTCCTTGGCCATCACCGCGATCGTCATCGGATACTCCGGCAGCACGTCGACCGAGATCACGTTGTGCGGCGTAAACGGGATCGAGTCCACCGCCGTCAGGCGACCGTTGATGTAGAGGACAAACCAGTTGTCCGCGTACACATTCACTTTGATCGTGTCGGCGAGCGAGGGCTTGATGAGGCCCTTGTCGTCCGGTCCGCCCTTCTTGCCCGGACCCCGCTTCTTCGCCCCGCCCGGCGGACCGTCCTGGGCAAGAATCGCCCCGCACAGTCCGAGGCCAAGCAACAACACGGTGAAGAGGCGGGCGGCGGTTCGGGGAATTTTCATGGAGGGATGGCGTTCGTCGGCTGAGAAATTACCGCGGCGTCACCGCATAGCGATGGCTGACCATTCCCGTTTTTCGCGCGCTGTTCTCCGCACTGTCGGGATAGGCCCGCACATACTCGACGTCGGTCTTCTCCGGCGACACCCGGACTCGTAGCATGCCCGAGGCCCCTTGGATCACCCCACCCTTGTAGCCGTACTCCGAAGCGCTGCGGATATTGTCGAACCGCGTGTGGCCCGGCTGCGGCACGAGTTGGTAGATCACCCCGTCGCGTTCCTGGTACGCGTACAGGTGATCGTGACCGTGAAACACCACGACCCCGCCCTGGCGCGCGACCAACAGCGCGTGGATCGGCGCCGCCCACCCCGGCCGATGCTCCGCAAAGGTGTCGCGTCCGTCGAGTTCGCGCCCGCCCCATTCGAAAAATGCCGCCGCCTCCGCTCCGCCCCGGCCCTCTCGCGTCTCGCCACCCACTAGGTTGTGCACGAACACGAAGGTGAACTTCGCCCGGCTGGTCGCGAGGGTCCGCCGCAGCCACTCGTATTGTTCGCGCCCGAGCGACCGGCCCCAGTTTTCGCCCTCCCGCCCGCGCTCCCGGCTGAACCAGTACGGATCGAGCGCGATGAACAGCGCGTCGCCCCACTCGAACGCGTAGTAGTCCTGCAATGCCCCGGCACGCGGATGCGGGGTGGCGTTTCCCGTGTAGAACCCGTCCGGCTCCGGATTCGGAAAGTACTTCTTCCGATTCGCATTGGACCACAGCGCCATCGCCTCCCCGCCGCGGCCCGGCTGTTCCCCGTCGTGATTTCCCAGCACGAGAAACAGCGGGACCGAAGCCCCAACGAGGCCGAAATAGTGGCGCTGGGCGAGGTACTGCGGGAGCGCCTCGTGGTAGTCGTTGCGCTTGTCGGTCATGAACGTGTCACCGAGGTCGACGAAAAAATCCGGCCGCGCCGCCGCGACGTTCGCCAGCGATTTTTTGTAGATCGCCGGATCGATTCCAAAATCGAGGTGGGAATCCGCCTGTACCGTGAAGACAAACGGGACGCCCGGCGGTCGCGCCGTGGTGAACGTCCCTTCCGCCACCGTCCGGTCATTTGCCGCATCCAATCCTCGGATACGGATCTCGTAAGCGTAGCGGGTGTTCGCCTGCAGTCCCGCCATCGTTACCTCCACGGGCAAACCTTTGGGAAAGCTGCGTCGGGGCGTCTCCACTTTTTCGCCAACACCCTCGGTCCCAAATGAGACATAACCTTCGAACCCCTCGTAGCTCAGAATGCTCACGGTCGACGCGTCACGCGTCGGTCGCCCCAGGATCACGTCCACCGCATGCTCCGGCACCTCGGTGCGAAAGGCCAGCGTCGGCAGGCGCCCCTCGCCACCGCCTGCGCCGCGACGTTGGCCATTCGGTGAACCCGATTGGGCGACGCCCGTGGCGACGACCGCTCCGAAGCAGATCGCTCCCATCGCCAACCAATGCCGCGGGCGGCGATCCATCATGCGCGATGCCCGGCTCATTCGCGTTTCTTCCCTTGCTTGCCACCCTTGCCCCCACGGCGGTCATCCGCATTCGGATCGTCCGCCTTGGCCGGATCGTAGTCCGGATTGGGCTTGGCCATCTGCGCGCCCACCTCCTTGAGATAGGCGCTCAGCCGCGCGTCGAGTTCGGCGGTTTTCTCCGGCAGTTTCGCCGCCAGATCGTGCGCCTCCGCCGGGTCGCCCTCGAGGTCATAGAGCCGGCGGGTGTTTCGCTCGTAGTTGCGGATGAGTTTGTAGTGTCCGAGCATGATCGCGGTCGCCGGCCCGCCATTTCCGAGATCGTAGTGCGGAAAGTGAAACACCAGCTCCTCCCGGAGTCGTGTCACCGTCCCCCGCCCCGCGGAATCGCGCAGCACCGCCGCGAGGCTGCCGCCCTCGATGCCCGCCGGCAGCGTAGTTTTCACCTGGGCGAATTCCGCGATGGTCGGCAGGAGGTCGCACGCGGTCACGGGCACCCGCGAGCACACGTTGGCCGCCACCCCCGGTCCACGAATCAAAAAGGGCACCCGCAATCCGCCCTCCAGCACCGACCCCTTCCCGCCCGACAACGGCTCGTTGCCCATCCGTCCCTGGCCACCGTGGTCCGAGGTATAGATGACGTAGGTGTGCCCGGCGAGGCCGAGCCGGTCGAGCGCCTCCAGCACGAGCATGACAGTGCGGTCGATTTCATCCGCCTCTTTGCGCTCGGTTTCACGCGAGCGCCCGCCGCCCTCCTTCCGGTCCTGATTCGGGTAGTGGGAGAGTTGCAGATAAAAGGGCCGGCCCTCCGCCCGGGCCCGGGTCATGAAGGCGATGCCTCGTTCCGTCATGCCGTAAGCCTGCTTCGGATTCGGGCTCGCCACATTGTCGGGGCCCCCGTTGTTCGTCGGCCCGTCGCTCTCGTCGAAGCCATGCCGCGAGGGGCTCACCCGTCCGACATGCCATTTGCCAAAATGCGCCGTCGTGTAGCCGGCCCCCTTCAGCACGTCCGCCACCGTCGGCACCGACGTGGGTAGTTCCAAAATCGGCTCCGGCGGGATCAAGGCCGTGCGCACCGGACCCGCCTCCCGGCCCACACCCACATAGGTCATGTGCAGGAGCGCGGGGCCGCGACCCGTGAACAGCGCCGCCCGCGAGGGCGTGCAGCGGGGCGACAGCGCGTAGCCATACGCGAACCGCATGCCTTCGCGCGCCAGGCGCTCCACCGCCGGTGTGGTAAAAAGCGTGCTTTTGGACGCCGGTAGCCGGTCGTCCATCGCCACCGAAGTGTTGGGCCAGCCCTGAGCCTCGGTCAGGATGACCACAAAGTTCGGCCGTACGTCCGCCGCCCGCGCCGATCCGGCGATCAGCACCGCGCCCACCGCCATCATGCCGCTGTAACGGTGCCACCTCATGGGCTTGCTTCTCCCTGCGGGCGCACCGGTTTATCTCCGCGCCCCGGCGCTCCCTCGGCTCCGCTCCGTTTATACGTCACACGCAACTCCGCCGAATCCAGGACCAGCCCCCGCATCGCATTCAGCAGCCCGGCTCGATTCGTCTCCGCCGGCGCCGTGTCGATTTTCAACGGTGCCGACAGGGCATACACCGTGAGCACGTAGGTTTTTTCACCCGGTCCCTTGGAATGGGGCGGAGCGAATCCCACGCGACGATTCACGCTGTTGTTGCCCAGGGTGCCGATCCCTTGGGTGTTTTTCGACAGGCCGGTCACGTCCGCGGGGATATTGTAGAGCGTCCAATACCACTTGGTCATCCCCTCCGGGTCGAGGTGGTGCATGATCACCGCCAGCGCCTTCGTGCCCGCCGGCACGCCGGACCACTCCAGGGGCGGCGTCGCGCTCGCCCCGTCCCCGGTGAACTCCACCGGCAGCACGTGATCCGCTCCTACCACGGGGCTGCGCAGCACCATCGCTCCGGTGTGTGGCGGCGGCACCTCCGCGGTCACTCGCGCGCCGCTGTCGGTGTCGCGCGATGGAGGGGGAGGCGGTGGGCGGCGGTCATTGCCACCCTTGCCGCCGCCCGGACGCGCTCCACCCGCCGGAAACGACTCCTCGCGCGCGACCCCATCCGCGCCCACGAACTTGAATATCCAACCACCATCGCCCGTCGCCTGATAGCTCATCGAGGCGGGCTTGCCATTGACGGTGTAGCCCAGCGAAAAGACTTTCTCGTCCGGCGCCGTCGAAAAGTCCGTAATCTTCGCTCCCCGGAGGGGCGGCTGGTCGCGGCGCGGCGACTGCGCGCGCGGCTGCGGGTCCACCTGTCCGTCACGTTCCACGACCACCCCGTGAAAGCCCCCGTTGACATACGGATAGCGGGTCGAGCCGTGGTAGTGATAACCCAGCCCCATCCGTTCGTGTCCGTGGAAGGCATCGAGTTTTTCCGGCGTCGATCCGTCCGGCTCGGTCAGTCCGTAGATCGGATAGCCGTCGAGCGCGTAGGCGATCGGCCGGCCCTGTCCGACCGCGGACTGCAGGTGAAACGGGGCCGCGTGATAGTGGTAGTCGTCCGCGCGACCACAGTGCCCGCCCCACTGGTCGAGTTCGCCGATCTCCGCCGAGACCTCGCCGCGGTTGTTCTGCGGGTTGAAAATCGGGATGCCGTTCGCCGCGAGCGCGATCGCTCCGCGCAGAAAGCGTCCTTTGATCGACACCGGATTGGCCGACACCTCGGGTCGCAGCGGAATAAGCCACGCATTGCCGTCGGCGTACCGCTGCGGCAGCGGCACCTGCTGCTGCCAGGCGGTGATGCCGACCATCATGCCATGCGCGGGCAGTCCGTTGCTCTCCACGTAGAGAAACGACTCGTCCCACCGCACTGCCACCCGCGGTGCAAACGCGAGAAACACCGCCGCCTGCCCCGGCGCGGGTGCATCCGCCGCGGCGTCGGTCGTCCGCGCCCGCGCGCGGCTTGGCGTCGCCTGCGCCACGATCCACGCCGGTGCGACCGTCTCCGGCGGCTTGGCGGACCAATCGTAGTGCGGGCGCGCCGCATCCCCGGACCCATCGTGCGCGACAGCGGCCGACGTGACCCCGCCGATCACACTCGACGCCAGTCCGGCAATCGCGGCCGCCCCGCGTGCCCAGCCAAGTTTCCTTTTGGGGTTCATCTGCTCACGTTAACCCTGTCGCATGAATCCATCACCGGCGATTCCATTAACATTCTGTCATTTTTGCCCGCTTGACCTTGGCCCCCGGCCGTCGGCTCATCGCGGCGTGTGAAAATCTTGGTGATGGAAGACGACAAGAAACTCGCGGGCCTCCTGCGCAAGGGTCTTGAGAGCCAGGGTTTCATCGTGGATTTCTGCGACCATGGCGACGACGCCTACACCCTCGCCACCACCCGCCCCTATGACGCCCTCGTGCTCGACATCATGGTTCCGGGCCGCGACGGCCTCAGCATCCTGCGCAACCTGCGCGACCAGCGCCTGACCGTCCCCGTGGTGCTCGTCACCGCCCGCAGTGCGCTCAACGAACGCTTGGAAGGCCTGAACCTCGGGGCCGACGACTACCTCACCAAACCCTTCTACGTAGACGAGCTCGTCGCGCGCCTGCACGCCGTCACCCGCCGCGCCTCGGGCCACGCCCTCACCCTCCTCCACCACGGCTCCCTCACCGTCAATCTCGTCACGCGCGAGACCCGCCAGAACAGCGAGCTCATCGAGCTCACCGCGCGGGAATTCGCCCTGCTCACCTACCTGCTGCGCTCCCCCGGCCAGACCTTCACCCGCGCGCAGATTTGCGAACATGTCTGGAACTACCACTTCGACCCCGGCACCAACCTGGTCGATGTCTACGTCCAGCGACTGCGTCGCAAGCTTGAGTCCGACGGCGACGCCTCTCTGATCGAAACCGTCTGCGGCGTCGGCTACCGCGCCCGTCCGTCGCCGGCCGCCGCGAAGCCGTCGTGAATTCGTTCCGCCTCCGTCTCGCGCTCCTCGTCGGCGCACTCACCGCCGCTCTGCTCCTCGCCGCGGGATTCGCCGCGTGGGAGTTCACGTCCCGCTTCAATCTCGACCGCCTCGACCGTGAACTGAGCCATCTGGCGAAGACCAATCTCGACCGCGTCAACGATGGCAGCCACTGGGCCCGCCTCGATGCCGCGCTCGCCTTCGTCTCGGGCAGCGACCGACCGCCAACCTATGTCATCTGGGCCAAAAACTACGACCGCGTCGAGTTTCGCTCCGCCCGCTGGCCCAGGGGCATTGCGCCCGAGATTCTCCCGGTGCCTGCGACGTACGAGGGCGGCGTCACCTTTACGTCCCCTCCGCCTCCGCCCGCCCGCGGCGGCCTGTCCCCGCGCAACCCGCCCTTGCCGGTGCGCCAAACCGCTTTCTCCACCCTCACCGCCGAGGGCAGCACGTGGCGCGTCGCCGTCACCGGCAACCCGTACACTACGCTCGTCGTCGCCGCGAATCTCGACGGCCTGAACCTCGACCTTCGCCGGCTCCTCTACCGCTACCTCGCCGCCCTCCCCTTCGTCCTGCTCGTCGTCGGCGCCGGCGCCTGGTGGCTCGCCTCGCGCGCGCTCCGCCCGGTCGTCTCCCTGACGCATGCGGCCGAGCGCATCACCGCCCAGGGCCTCGACCAGCGCATCGCCGCCCCCGCCCACGACCGCGAGTTCCGGCGGCTCGTCACCGTGTTCAACGCGATGCTCGACCGTCTCGAAACCGGGTTTCACCAGGCGCGCCGTTTCAGCGCCGACGCGTCGCACGAACTCAAGACCCCGCTCGCCCTCCTCCAGGCGGAACTGGAGCAAGCCCTCCGGGCCGCCCCGTCCGGCTCGCCGTCGCAGCAAACCTACTCCAGCCTCCTCGACGACGTCCAGCGGCTGAAGGCCATCCTCGAAAAACTCCTGCTGCTCTCCCTCGCCGACAGCGGCCGTCTCGTCCTTGACCGCGCCCCCACCGACCTCGGCGCGCTGTTGGCCAACATCGTAGAGGACAGTTCGGCCCTCGCACCTCACCTGATGTTCGAGACCGACCTTCCGCCCGGCGTGATCGTCTCCGCCGACGCCATCCTCCTTGAGCAGGCGCTCCAAAACCTCGCGGGCAATGCCCTGAAGTACAACCGCCCGGAGGGCGTTGTCCGCCTCACGGTTTCCCAGCGCGGCGACTCCGCCGTCATCACCATGGCCAACACCGGTCCCGGCATCGCCGAGGAAGACCGCCCGCGCATCTTCGAGCGGTTTTACCGTGGCGATCCCGCGCGCACCCGCGACCGCACCTCGGGCGCCGGCCTCGGCCTGAGCCTCTCGCGCGAGATCCTTCGCGCGCACGGCGGCGACCTTGCGCTCGCCCCGGCCGCCGCCCCCTGGACCACCTTCGTCGCCACGCTCCCCCTCGCGCCGTCGGGCAAGTGACCCCTTCCGGGCGCGGCCCGAACTGTCCGATGCGCTCCTTCGTTGTCGCTCTCGGCGGCCCGGCTACTTTGCTGGATTCATGCGCCACCCCCGCCTCCTTCTCGCCCTGTTCGTGTCGGCCCTGTCCCTTTCCGCGGCCGAAACCACGCCCGTCCCGGCGTCACCGCTGGCGTGGCCGGAGATCACCCGGGAAAACAAGCCCTGGACCCGCTGGTGGTGGCCCGGCAGCGGCGTCGACAAGGCGAGCCTGACCAAGCAGCTCGAACAGTTCGCCGCCGCCGGCCTCGGTGGCGTCGAGATCACGCCCATCTACGGCGCGAAGGGCTACGAGGACCGCTACATCGAATTTCTCTCCCCGAAATGGGTGGAGATGCTGGAGCACACCGGCCGCGAGGCCCAGCGCCTCGGCCTCGGCGTCGACATGGCCACCGGCACCGGCTGGCCCTTCGGCGGCCCGTGGATCGACGAGCCCAACGCCCTCCAGCGCGTCGTGCTCAAGGACGGCCGCCTCGCCG
>JAPLTR010000373.1 GCA_026398065.1 Verrucomicrobiota bacterium
CCACCAGTGAAGAGCGCATCAAGCTCGGCATCGAGAACATCCGCGCCGCCATCGCCCGCGGCAGGAGTTAGAGAGGCGCGTGTCACCCCTCCCGCTTGCGCTCGCCATTGGGTCCATCGTACCAAGTGGGATCGATCGCACTTTGTGCGCTGATTTTTCGTAGGTGACCGCTCGTCTCTCGGAGATGAGCTACCTCATCGAGAAAGAGTGGTCTGAGGCGACGGTGGGGGACGTGGATCTCGGCGATAGCCGACGGACGGCGCGCGCGGTGCAGATGCTTGCGCGCATGGCGGAGAATCCTGGAGGGAAACTCTCCGACGTCTTCAAGTCCGCAAAGGAACGGGATGCAGCGTACGACTTCATGGAGAGCTGTCGCACGCGCACTTGTGCGCTCGCCGAGGCGTTTGCGAGGTCGACGGCGCGCGCTTCGGCGGCTCTGGACCGCGTGATCGTGCCCGTCGACGGGACGAGTACGAGCCTGACGGATAACACGGGGAAGAAAGGCTTCGGGCGAATTGGCGCGGACGTCTGCAGGGGCGTCGGTCTCAAGGTGATCAACGTGATCGCGGTGAGCGCGGACGGCGTTCCCGTCGGCCTTCTCGATCAGGAGTGGTGGTCTCGACCGAAGGCTCCGCCGCGCAGCAAGAAGGCGAAGCGGCACGCACGCGGCAAAAAGGCGCCGGCGGAGAAGGAGATCCACCACTGGTGCAAAGCCATCGAGCGCTCTGCGTCTCACCTGACGGAACAACGAGCGCTGGGCTGGTTTCAGATCGACCGCGAAGGCGACGCATGGCCGGTGCTTCTGCAGCTGGCGGAAGCGGCCGAGAAGGGGCACTGGTTCACGGTTCGCGCAGCTTGGAACCGAGTCACGCAGGCAACCGGGCGAGACAAACAGTACTTGCGGGAGCGCATGGCGAAGGCCAAGAAGCTCGGGACCTACTCGCTGGAGGTAGCGCCTGGGCCGGGACGCAGCGCGCGCACGGCGCGCATGGTCGCGCACGCGGCGGAAGTCACGCTACGCCTTCGCAACAAGGCGACCGGGAAGATCACACCGCTCCCTCTGCGAGCCGTGTGGGTGCACGAAAAGGGCACCATTCCGCGCGGAGAACGCGGGCTTGATTGGCTGCTGCTCACGAACGCGCCCGTGGACACCTTCGAGCAAGTCCGCGACATCATCAAGGCCTACGGCATGCGGTGGCGCATCGAGGAGTTTCATCGCACCTGGAAGAGCGGCGCCTGCAACGTCGAAGACACACAGCTTCGCAGCCGCGAAGCCGTCATCCGATGGGCTAGCATGCTGGCTGTGGTAGCCGTCCGAATCGAACGCCTCAAACGCCTAAGCCGCGAGGAGCCCACGCGCTCCGCCGCAGACGAGCTCTCTGACATCGAGATCGAGGTGCTCTTGCTCTTGAAGCGCCGCGAGAAGAAGAAGACCGAGCAAGTGCCCGACGCGATCCCCACCCTCGAGCAAGCCGTGCGGTGGCTCGCTGATCTAGGCGGCTACACGGGCAAATCTTCGGGTGGTCCACCCGGCTCGATCACGATCCAACGCGGCTACGACCGCGTGGCAATAAGCGTCCAAGCCATTCTGGCCTGGAAAGACCGCGACAAATGAGCCCAATGGCGAGCGCGAGCGGGAGGGGCTTGGGGGAGGGGACAGGCGTCCTTTTGTGTGCATGTTGCACGCACGCGAACGGTGGTTATCGAGGTCGCGGATGGTTCGGGTTCGGGTTTGGGTTCGGGTTCGGGTTCGGGGCTTGGGCCAGAAGGGCAGAAGGGCAGAAGGGCAGAAGGGCAGAAGGGCAGAAGGGCAGAAGGGCAGAAGGGCAGAAGGGCAGA
>JAPLTR010000666.1 GCA_026398065.1 Verrucomicrobiota bacterium
GACCCGTTCGACCTCTGGACCGCGCAGAGCCTCGGCCAGATGCCGCTCGCGAGCTACGTCTCCTTCCTCGACAAAAACGGCCTCAAGGGCGCGCGTGTCGGCGTCCTCCAGGAAGCCTGGGACTTCGGCCCCGTCGAAGCCGACGTCGTGGATCTCGCCAAGGCCACCATCGCCCTCATCGGCAAGGCCGGCGCCAAGGTCATGGACCCCGTCGCCCTCGGCTTCGATGTGAAGCAATACGCGGTCACAAATTCCCTGCCGAGCCGTTACGAGCGCGTCCACGCCATCAACCACTATCTCGCGCGCCAGGGCCCCGGCTATCCGTTCAAGAACGCCGCCGAACTCCTCCTCGATCATCCCGGCGTCCCGATGCGCCCCGCCACGCGCGAGTCGCTGGAGCATCCGCTCGATCTCGACCGCGATCCCGAGTACCGCGCCACGCTCGCCGGCAAGGCCACCCTCCGGAAGGCCGTGATCGATCTGCTCGATAAATACCAGCTCGACGCGCTGATCTACCCGCACCGCCTCCGCCGTGCGATGCTCCTCGGCGGCCCCACGCCCCCGACCGTCTACAGCGACACGATCCAGCTCAGCCCGCTCACCGGCCTCCCCGCCCTCGTTGTCCCGATGGGCCTCCTCGCCGACGGTAACCCCGTGGGCCTCGAGATCCTCGGCCGTCCGTGGAGCGAGCCCGTGCTCCTGAAGATCGCCAGCGGCTACGAAGCCTCCGCCGGACCCGTCCGCGTCCTCCCGAAGACCACCCCCAAGCTCCCCGGCGACACCATCCCCTGATCGTTCTCGTTCTTCGTTATCGTACTCGTTCTCCGGTTCCCAACGTCCCCTTTCCCTCTTTTCACCTCCATGCTGCGTCTCCACTCGTCCCTCCACTGCTCCCCGGTCGTCCGCTCCGCCCTCCTCGCCCTCTCCGTCGCCGTCCTCACCGCCCCGCTTGCGCGCGCCGCCCACTTCGAGTTCGCCACCGCCACCATCCCGGAGATCCAGGCCGCCATCGCCGCCAACGCCCTCTCCTCCGAAAAGCTCACCCAGCTCTGCCTCGCGCGCATCAATGCCTACGAGCCCCGGCTCCACGCCGTCATCACGCTCAACCCGAAGGCCCTCGACGAGGCCCGCGCCCTCGACGCCGAGCGCAGGGCGGGAAAAGTCCGCGGCGCCCTCCACGGCATCCCCGTCGTCCTCAAGGACAACTTCGACACCTTCGATCTCCCCACCACCGGCGGCTTCTACGGCCTCAAGGGCTCCATTCCGCCCAAGGACGCCACCGTCACCGCCCAGCTCCGCGCCGCCGGCGCCATCATCCTCGCCAAGGTCAACCTCTCCGAGTTCGCCAGCGGCGGCGCGATGAGCTCCCTCGGCGGCCAGTCGCACAACCCCCACGCCCTCGACTACACCCCGTCCGGCTCCTCCGGCGGCACCGGCGTCTCGATCGCCGCCGCGTATGCACCGCTCGGATACGGCACCGACACCGGCGGCTCCATCCGCGGCCCCTCCACCAGCAACGGCATCGTCGGCCTCAAGCCCACCCAGGGCCTCCTCAGCCGCGCCGGCATCATCCCGCTCTCCCTCTCGTTCGACACCGGCGGGCCGATGGCGCGCTCCGTCTCCGACATCGCCGTCTCCCTCAACTACACTGTCGGCGTCGATGCCCGCGACGCCGCCACGAAACGGATCCCGTCGCCCGCCGTCGCCGACTACACCAAATTCCTCGACCCCGCCGCCCTCAAGTGCGCGCGCATCGGCGT
>JAPLTR010000917.1 GCA_026398065.1 Verrucomicrobiota bacterium
AGTTCGCCAAGACGCTCCGTCATCGCGGCCGTGTCGGCGCCGGTCAGCGCCGCCGCCAGTTGCGTGGCACCTCCGCCTTGCGTGAGCACGGCGAGCGCTTCGTCGGAGAGCGCGCAGAACGGCGAGCGCGCGACGGCGAGCAGCGCGACGAGATCGTTCGGAAACGCGAGCCACGCGAGCAGGCTGGCGATATCCTGTACTTCCTGCCGCGTCAGGAACCCGCGCCCCTTGCCGTCGGTCGTGTAGGGAATGCCGCGCTCGCTCAACGCGGCTTCATAGACTTCCTGACGACCGGTGGCCTTGAGCAAAATCAGGATGTCGCGACGGCGATAGGGCGGCGTGCCCGGCTCGCCCCACGTGCCGGTGTCGGCGTGCCAGACGCGCTCGAGGCCGGCAGCGCGCGCGGGACTGGCGGTGAGCAGCTCGATGCGTCGCGCGAGCGCGCGCGCTTCCAGCGCGAGCGACTGCTCGGCCTCGGCGAGAATCCGTCGCCACACCTCGGCCACGGGCGAGCCGCCCTTGGCCAGCGACGCGATATTGGCCTTGCTCAATTCCAGACGCACTTTTTTCTGCATGACCGGGTCGAGCGGATCGGGATGCAGCTCCCACGACGGCAGCAACACCTCGATGTTGGGCGGCACGGTGGGCAGCGCCTTCGGGCAGGGGAGCAGCTCGTCATCGGTGACATAGTCCTCGCCGAAAAGCTGGCACCGGCAGAAATCGTTGACCCATTCGAGCACGCCCTGCTGGCTGCGGAAACTCTGGCGCAGCGGCACATCGTGCAACTGGCGTTCCTTGGCGATGCGCGACATGCCCGCGGGATCGGCGTTGCGCCACGCGTAGATGGTCTGCTTCGTATCGCCGCACAACGCGAGCGCGGCATCGCGCGCCGCCTGTAGGCCGCGCACAAGTTCGTTTTGCAGCGCAGAGTTGTCCTGCGCCTCGTCCACGATGATCGCGGCGATCGGCGGCAGCGCGTCGGGATGCTGCGCCACGAGGTCGCGCGCGAGCAGGAGGAGATCATCGAAGTCGAGTCCGGCGCGTTCGCGCTTGGCGTCTTCGTAGTTTTGCGCGGCGCGCTGCGCGAGGCGCAGCAACGGCGGGAGCGCATCGGCGGCGCGGCGATGTTCAGCGTAAGCGCCGAAATGTTGCAAGGCATCGCGCGCAGACTCGAGCGTGGGATCGCCCTTACCCCAAGAACCCTTGGCCAACTTGGCGACCTCCTCTGCGAGCGCGGTCATGTCGGTGTCCTTCGTTGCGGTGGCCAGCAGCCCTTCGAGGTTCGCGAGAATCTGCGGTGCCTTGCCGCGCTTGTTCTGGCCGTTCGCCGCGGCGAGTTGCTTGCGTAGCTCGTGCAGGCGCGCGAGCGTCGGCGTTTCCGGTTGCTCGACGAGCTTGGAAACATCCATTTCTTCGAGGCGTAACCCGAGACTGCGCGTGCTCTGCAAGAGCGTTTGCAGCGCGTTGATGACTTCGCCCGTACCGCGACCGGCGCAGAGACCTTCGAG
>JAPLTR010000130.1 GCA_026398065.1 Verrucomicrobiota bacterium
GGATTTTTTGTTTCCCGCGCCTTCCCGACCAGGAAACGGGCCGCCGCCTAGCCCGCGCGCTCCGCCGTCCTCGGCCCGCGCCCTCACTCCGCCGCCGCCAGCGCTCGCCGCAACGGCGACCATGCGGCCGTCACCAACAAAAACATCCCGCCCGCCGCCACCACGTCCGCCACCGCGTGGGCGCCGTTGGCCACGCAACTGAACGCCACCGCCCCCGCCCAGCTCCACCCGAGCCAGGCCCCGGTGGGTCCGCGCGTCGCGAGCAGCCGCGCGCACAGCAGCGCCCAGCAGACATGAAACGACGGCCACGACGCTGCGGCGAAATCCGGCCGCCCCGTCTCCCAGGCCAGGATGTTTCCCGCCAGCGAATCGGGCGCAAAACTGCGCGGCGGCGCGCCGACGGGCACCGTCAGGAACAACCCGATACAACCGAGCAGCACCCACCAGAGATCCAGCGCGTAGCGCCGCAGCCCCGCGCGGCTGTGCACCACCCACGGCAGCACGAGTGGCACCACATAGCTGCTGAGATAGATCCACTCCGCGCCCTGCAGGACCGGCCACGATTTCTCCCCTTCAAACCGCACGTCGATCAGACCCGGCGGCACGCCCCGCCACACCACCAGGCCAAATCCCAGCGCCCATCCCGGGTAGATGACCAGGTGCAGCGAAACCCGCTCCCAAAACGTCGGCGCCCGGTCCGCCGCGCCCGAGGTCGCGCCGAGAATTGTCGGCTGGCGCCGCCAGCCATGGATCCAGGCCCCCGCCAAAAAGCCCGCAGCGCCCAGCGCACATAATCCCGGCCCCCAGCCCGATTCCGCCCCGATTCCTCGCCAAAATTCGCGCATGTCAGTTATAGGGGGTGATCGACGATGACACAGATGGTTGGTTCGACGGGGAAATTCCCTTGAGCGTTCGGTTCGGCCCTCGCATATCAAGCCCACTGTGTCAGCCCCCGCCCAACCCTCGATTTCCCGGCGGCGTTTGAAAATCGTCCTCATCTCGCCCAAGGGCCCCCTGTACCGCCACCGCGGCGGCATCTGGAAAAAATCGCTGCGCTACCAGCCGCTCACCCTCACCACGCTCGCCGCCCTCATTCCGACTGACGTGCCGGCGGATGTCCGGCTCATCGACGAGGGCATTGCCGATGTGCCCCTCGATCTCGACGCCGATCTCGTCGGCCTCACCGTCATCACCGGCACCGCCGTCCGCGCCTACGAGCTCGCCGCGCATTTTCGCCGCCGGGGCATCGCGGTAGTCCTGGGCGGCCCGCACGTCACGCTCATCCCGGCCGACGCCCAGCCGCACGCCGACGCCATCGTGGTCGGCTATGCGGAGGACACCTGGCCGCAGCTCCTCCGCGATTTCGCCGACGGCGCGATGCAGCCGCGCTACAACCAGGCCCCCGGCCTCGACATTGGCGGCCGCCCGTTTCCGCGCCGCGACCTCCTGCCCAGCCGGCACTTCCTTACCAACAATGTCTTTGAGGCCACCCGCGGCTGCGTGCACAGCTGCGACTTCTGCGTCGTGCCCGTCGCGTGGGGCAAGAAGCCGTTTCAAAAGCCGGTCGCCGAGGTCGTGGCCGACATCCGCCAGCACGGCGCGCAGAAGCTCATCTTCATCGACCTCAATCTCGTCGCGCACCGCGGCTACGCGCTGGAGCTGTTTCGCGCCCTCATCCCCCTGCGCGTCCAGTGGTACGGCTTGGCGACCGTCCTGCTGGCCGACGACGCCGAACTCCTCGCGCTGTGCGGTCGCAGCGGCTGTCGCGGCCTCCTCATGGGCCTGGAGTCGATCTCCCCCGCCAATCTCCGGCTGACCCACAAGAGCTTCAACTCCCCGGAAAACTACGGCCTCATCGTCCGGCGCCTCCACGAGCACGGGATCGCCCTCCAGGGCTGCTTCGTCTTCGGCCTCGATGACGACGAGCCGGACGTTTTCCTGAAGACCGCCGAGTTTGCCGTCGCCCACCACATCGACCTCCCGCGCTTCGCCGTCGTCACGCCGTTTCCCAACACCGCGCTTTACCTCCGCCTGGAGGCCGAGGGCCGCATCCTCACCAAGGACTGGTCGCTCTACGACGCGCAACACGTCGTCTTCCAGCCGAAGCGCATGACCGTCGGGCAGCTCCAGACCGGCATCGAGTCCGCGTGGAAGCACGCCTACAGTTTTCGCTCGATCGCCCGCCGCATCCGCCACTCGCCCGCCCCCTGGCCCGTGAAGCTCGGCACCAATCTCGGCTACCGGTTCTACGCCCACAACCTGAGCCGGTTCTACAATTGCGACTGGATCATCGGCCGCGCCTCTTCGCGCCCCGTGCCGGTCGCCTCCGCCGCCGCGTGAGGGTCTCGATCATCCATCCCTGCATCGGCCGCCATCGCGACGACCGGAGCTACATCCGCACCTGGCAGATGGAGTCGCTTCCCGCCGCCACCCTCTCCGGCCTGACCCCGGCCGACATCGACGTTCGCTTCTACGATGATCGCATGGAGACGATCCCGCTCGACGAGCCGACCGACCTCGTCGCGATCAGCGTCGAGACGTACACCGCCAAACGCGCCTATCAGATCGCCTCCGACTACCGCCGCCGCGGCGTCCCGGTGGTGATGGGCGGTTTCCATGCCGCGCTGTGCCCCGACGAGGTGGCGCGCCACGCCGAGGCCGTCGTCTGCGGCGAGGCCGAGGTCCTCTGGCCCCGCGTCCTCGACGACGCCCGCCACGGCCGCCTGGAAAAATTTTACCGCCAGACCGGGCGCCCCTCGCTCGCCGGCCTCCGCCCCGACCGCTCCATCTTCCGCGGCAAACGCTACCTGCCCATCGGCCTCGTCGAGGCCGGCCGCGGCTGCCATTTCAAATGCGAGTTCTGCGCCGTGCAGACCGTGTTTGCCTCGACGCAGACCCGCCGCCCGTCCGGCGACATCTTCGCCGAGCTCCTCGCCCTCAAGCGCGAGAAAAAGCTCTTCTTCTTCGTCGACGACAACATCACGTCCAACCTCGCGCAGGCGAAGGATTTTTTCCGCGCGCTCATTCCGCTCGGCATCCGCTGGGTCAGCCAGTCCAGCATCAACGCCGCGCACGACGACGAGTTCCTCGACCTCCTCGTCCGCAGCGGCTGCCAGGGCGTGCTGATCGGGTTCGAGAGCCTCAATCCCGCGAACCTCGCCACGATGAACAAGACGTTCAACACCGCCCGCGGCGGATTCGAGCGCGCCCTCGCCAACCTCCGCCGCCACCGTATCCGGGTCTATGGGACGTTTATTTTCGGCTACGACGGCGACACGCCGGAAAGCTTCGCGCCCACCGTCGCCTTCGCCCGGGAGCACGCCCTCTACATCGCCGCCTTCAACCACCTCACGCCCTTCCCCGGCACCCCTCTCTACCAGCGCCTCGCGGCCGAAAACCGCCTGCTCTACGACACCTGGTGGCTCGACGACCGCTACAGCTACAACCGCATCCCCTTCCAGCCGCGCGGCATGCCCGCCGCGGAGCTGCAGCGCGCCTGCCTCGCCGCGCGCCGGGAGTTCTACTCGTGGCCCAGCATCCTGCGCCGCGGCTTCGACGCCGTGAACCGCAGCGACGCGTTCATGTGGCGGAATTTTTACCTCATCAACGCCATGCACCGCACCGACGTCAGCCAGCGCGACCACTACCCGCTCGGCGACGAGTCATGGCAGGGTCCGCTGCTCCCGGCCAATTGATCCGCCCCGCCTCCATGCGCCCCCTGCGCTTCGCGCGCGCCCTCCCGGACGACGATGCCGCCATCCGCCGCCTGCTCCGCGACAATCCCATGGCCGGCGCGATCAGCCTCTCGTTCGAACGCGAGCCCAGCTATTTCGCCGGGGGCGGCCTGGCGGACGCCACCGACGACACCATCGTTGCCTTCGAGGATGACCGGCTCGTCTGCCTGGGCCGCTGCACGACCCGCGAGGGCTGGCTCGGCGGCGAGTCCCGGCGCATCGCCTATCTCGGCGAACTCCGCCTCGACGCCACCGCCACCCGCCGCGGCTCCCTCCTGCGCGGGGGCTACCGTTTCTTCCGCGAAACGCGCGCCCCTGCCGACTTCACGTTCACCAGCATCGCCGCCGACAACCACCGCGCGCTCCGCCTGCTCGAACGCGGCCTTCCCGGCCTCCCGGCCTACACGTTGCTCACCGAGTTCGTCACGCTCGTCATTCCCGTTCCGCGCCGTTCCACCCACACCACTCTGCGGCCCGTGCCCGCCAATCCCGCGCACCTCGAAGCCCTCGTCGCCCTCCTCAACACCACCGGCCGCCGCCATTCGCTCGCGCCCGTCTGGACCGCCGGGCGCGTGCGGGCCCTCGCCCGGCACGGTTTGCCCCTCGGCGATTTCCAGCTCTTTCACGACGGACCGCGCCTGATCGCCGCCGCCGCCGTCTGGGACCAGCGTGTGTTCCGCCAGACCGTCTTCCGCGGCTACGAGCCCGCCCTCGCCGCGGCCCGGCCGCTGCTCAATCTCAGCGCGCGGCTCTTCGGCACGCCGCGCCTCCCGCCGGTCGGCTCCACGCTGGCCCACGCGAGCCTCTCGCCGCTCGCGACCGAAGACGATGCCCTGCTCCCCGAGCTCGTCGCCGCCAGCCTCGGCACCGCCCGCGCGCGCCAGCTCGAATTTCTCACCCTCGGCCTCGTTGCCTCCGACCCGCGGCTCGCTCCGCTCGAACGGCGTTTCCGCCCCCGCACCTACCGCAGCCGTCTCTACCAGGTCACCTGGCCCGGCGATCCCGCCGTCCCGGAGTCCTTCGGCCCCACCTCGGTTCGTCCCGAGGTCGCCTTTCTATGACCGCGCTCGTGTCCACCGCTGTGCCCGAGTTGCAGGCCCGCGCCGCGCTCTCCGCCGGCGAGCGCGACGCCATGTTTGCGCTGCTCGCGGAGCATTTCGAGGGCGTCACCCGCGACCAGTTCGAGCGCGACCTCGCCGAAAAAAACTGGGTGGTCCGCCTCCACCACGGGGACCGCCTCGTCGGTTTTACCACCCTGCTCGTTGGCGAATCCGTCTTCGACGGCCGCACGCTCACCGCGATCTATTCCGGCGACACCATCGTCGCACCCGAAGCCTGGGGTTCACCCGCGCTCGCGCGGGCATGGATCGCCTCGGTCAACCACCTCCGCGCCACCCTGCCTCCGCGCCCCTGCTACTGGCTGCTTCTGACCTCCGGTTTCCGCACCTACCGGTTTCTCCCCGTCTTCTGGCAGCAGTTCTTTCCACACCACGCCCGGTCAACTCCGCCCGCGACGCAGCGCCTGCTCGATCACCTCGCCGGCGAACGCTACGGCGGAGCCTTCGACCGGGCGTCCGGGGTGGTCCGTTTCCCCCACCCCCAAAGCCTCCGGGCCACCCTCGCCTCCGTCCCCGCCGGTCGCATCGCCGATCCGCACGTCGCATTTTTTTTGCGGCGCAATCCCCTCCACGCCGCCGGCGAGGAGCTGGTCTGTCTGACCGAAATCCACGAGGGCAACCTCACCGCCGCCGGCCGCCGCATGGTCGGCGCGCCCGCGCCATGAGCCTGGGAGCCGCGTTGGCGAACGCCGCTTGGTTCGGCTCCAGCCTCCCGGCCTGGGTGCGTTTCAGGCGCGCGCTCCACGACCCTGCGGCCGCTCAACCCCGCATCCTGCACCGTCTGCTCGCGCGCCACGCCGACACGGCGTACGGCCGCGCACATGGCTTCGCCTCCATCACCAACTATGCCGAGTTCACCCGCCGCGTGCCGCTCGTCAGCTATGCCG
>JAPLTR010000287.1 GCA_026398065.1 Verrucomicrobiota bacterium
CCCCCCCCCCCCCCCCCCCCCCCCCCCCACGACCGGGGACAGTCGCGCTCCCGTTTTGATCGCCTCGCCTGTCAGTAGCCGCACGCCTTGGCGTGCGGTCCGGGCACCGCGCGGTAACCTGCGCGGCCACCAACGCGCTTCAGAGCCAATCCGCACCAGCGAACGGCCTCAATTTTTCGAGGCAGGCCCCGCCGCCCCCGAAACCGCCACCTCCCGTCCTCCGCCTGCATCTCCGATTTTCCGTGTCTTCCGTGTGTTCCGTGGGCCCCTCAAGTCGTCCCGCCCAAAAACCCCAGATCTAGCGCGCACCGTGCGCGCTTGCCGCTCTCCGCGATCAGTTCCACGCCACCTTCCGCGGCACGGATGTCCGCCACGCGGTCAAACCCCTTCGGGATCGCCGCGACCGCCATGATGTAGTTGATCGTCGTCGGTTTTTTCGGGTTCAGCGTGAGCGTGGTGGGGTGGCCCTTCCGGCTCAGCTCGTTCGGTTTCGCCGACTCCGCGAGGCCGAGGTGAAAATAGCTCGTCACTTCCTCGAGCCCCATCACCGCCGTGTGCCGGCTGTTCCACGGCGCGTAGTGCCGCCCGCCGTTCGACATCCAGAAGATCGTGTGCCGCAGCACCCGCGGGTCGCGCACGGCAAACCACACATGACCCTCCTCCGCAAACGTCACCGCCGTCCACGCAAACGGCAGCTTCGCGTCCGCCGTCATCATCACGAGATCGTCGTAGCCCCGCCGCGCCGGATACGCCGTGAGGTCCGCGTTGCCGCCATTGGCCAGCGGCACGCTCGCCAGGGAGCGGAACAATACCCCGGGCTTCAGCGCATGGTAGCCGAAATTTTCCGCCCGCTCGAACGGCTCCGGCAGCACCTGCCCGCGCACAAACCGGCTCGTGCTCACCGCGCCGCTGCCCGGCGTCTCGGGAAACTTCAGCATCGCGTGATGCCCCGGACTCATCGGCCCGCTCATCCCCGACAGCACATGCCGCAGGTACACCGCGGTGTGTCCCTTCACCAGCGAAAGATATTTGTCCACGCGCCCCTTCCGCACCTTGGTCGCGAGGCTCGCGTGGAGCGTCACCCGCGTCCCGGAACTCTCGAACGCCTCCAGCGACCAGGACGCGTTCGCGGTCTCCCCGTGCGGCGGATGCTGCTCCCCGCGCCACGGCGTCCCGTTGCCGCCGAACGGCGCGCAGAAAAAATCCCCGCGCAACGCCTTCAGGAGCGCCGGCGTGCCCGGCGCCAGCGGCTCCTCCGCCCACGGCGCGACCGAGTACGGCGACACCGTTTTCTTCCCCAGACGGAAAGCCACGGGCCCGAGGTGCCCGCCCAGCTTCGTCAGGTGGGCGGTGACCTCCGCGGTGTGAAACATCCACGAGGGCTGGCCATGAATCGTATGCAGAGAAGGGGCGCTCATCCCCCGAGCAAACCCGACGCCCCCAACCCAAGGCAAGCCCGTGAATCAGCCGCCACGGGAAGTCCGCCGATCGGACGACTCACTCACCACCTCACAGCAGCGACACAGAGATCGCGGAGGGTGCACGGAGAACACGGAGTCGATCTCATTTCATCTCTCCGCGACCTCCGTGCCTCCTCCGTGCGCTCTGTGTCGAAAGAATTTTCCTCACTTCAGCTCCGGCCACCCGCCCTCCTCGTCGCGCGATCTTACGATGCGCCCGAATTTCCACCCACAACTCACCAACGCTGCGGCGGGCGGTGTTGACCCAAACTCCACGCCCGTCGCTTACGGCTCTTTTCGGCACTTGAACGGCATTTATCGCGAGAGCAGATTCGATGGATACAAAACCATGACACCCGGTGTGGATAATAAAAACCACCTCCAATTTTGGGTCATGTCATTACGTGAAGAAACACCGGGTGGGGAATTTGCTGCCAACGGTTTTTCTTTAGTTGGAGATCTTGGATTTGGTCAAAGCCCGGAGGGTTACCCCCTGCGATATTATGACGGCAGTATCATCTTGATTGATGGCTGCGGGAGAACTGAACGCTGTGACGGTCAGATCAGCTTGCGCCACTCGACGAGAAGAGGATTTGACTGGGTCATACGGTCGAAGAGCTTTCCTCGTGACTGGCAGCCGCCATTTCTTTTGACGAATCGCTTTGAAACCAGAGTGGGGTTCCAAGGAGAACTCGCGATTCAGCTAAATGATTTCGGGCAAACGTTCTGCGGGGATACCTGGAGCGAACCATTTCCCGCGATCACGTCGGACGGCGCGGTTGTGGCAGTCATTGAATCCGGCAATGTCGTAGGTTCAAAGCTGAGGGGTAAAGCGACGGCATTTTCCTTCAATCGGGCGGCGAGCGGTATTTCGGGGTTATCCTTTTGCCACGATCAGGATCAACCAGCGTTCGGATTTGTGGTGTAGTGGTCTTATGGCTGCTGGGGACAGAAAAAGATGAGAGGTGCCATCTCGTCAGCACCGTTTTGAAGCTCCGTGTTTCCCCCTTCTCCGGCCCAGAATCGAAGCAAATATCACCGTCCTCATCGCTGTCGCGAACCGCACCTTGTCGCAGGCCGATTTCAGACCCCTAACCCCATCCTGCAAGCCCGCCACGCGCCCCTCACTTCAGCACCGGCCACCCGCCCACCTCGTCCTGCGACTTCACCACATGGCCGAATTTCCGCGCGCGCACCTCGGCCAGCACGCGCTCGTCCACCGCATCGCGTTTCGTCGTACACCCCGCCTCCGCCAGCACCCGCGCCGCCGACACCGCCGCCGTCTCCACCGTCACCGGCACCGGCGGTGAAAACAATTTCGCCTCCGCCATCTGCCCCCGGATCTCCGCCGCCGCCGCCCGAATATGCTCCTTCTTCTCCGTGAAGACGCCCGCCCACTCGTCGCCCTCTCCCCTGGGCCGGTGCGGGCCGGTGTTGCCCGCCACGTGCACTTTCACCCGGTCCACCACGCCGTGTTTCAAGACCGCCTCGATCTCCGGTTTCTTCGCATCGGGATTCACGTAGGTGTTGCCGATGAACTGAAACTGCCACGTCGTCCCCGCCGCCTCCTCCGGGTGGTCCTCGATGCCGGTCGTGTAGCGCGAGCCCGAACGCTCGTAGTCAAAGATGACATTGTTGATCGCTTCCATCTTGATGTCGTACCCGAGGCCGCGCCGCACGTCGTTGGCCTCGAACTGCGGGCCGCGCATCACAAAATGCGCGATCAGGTTGTGGTGCAGCGTCAGCGTGTTCGCGCTCAGGTTGAGCCCAAACGCATGCCGGTCGCCATACGGGTGGATGCGCGGGTTCGCCAGCGGCTCCGCGATCAGGCACCACTGGATCGTGACATTCTCGCAGCGCACGATGCCAAACACCTCGTCCGCGCTCCACGAGAGCGAGCAGTGGTCGAAAATCAGGTTCTTCGAATCGTCCATCGACACGCAGTCGAGCCCGCTCGACCCCTTCGGTCGCTGCAGTCCCGCCGCCTCCACCGCCTTCAACGTCTCCACATCGCCGCGCCGGATACGGATATAGCGGACCACAATGTCGTGGGTGTTCTCGAAATTCAGGCTGTGATCGCGCAGGCAGATCCCGTCACCCGGCGCGTCCGAGCCGTCGATCGTGAGAAACGGTTCGCGCACCACCAGGGTGCCCTTGAGTGCGATCGTTCCCGCCACGCCGAACTTCACCACCCGCGGCCCCGGCTGCTTTACCGCCCAGCGCAAGGTCCCCTCCGCGGGCGACTTCGTGTCGTCGTCGAGGCGCGTGACGGTGAGCACACGTCCGCCCCGCCCGCCGCGCGAGACCGCCCCGAAACCCTCGGCCCCCGGAAAGGCCACCTCGGGCCGCGGCTCGACCGCCAGACACATTGCCACCGCGATCAAACCCACCGCACCGAGCAGGAAAGATTTCATTTTCCGCTCAGGGCTTCACCGCCTCCAGGTAGTCGCAGAACGCGGTCATGTTCGTCACATAGGGCTCGGTGCGGACGGTGGGCACGCCTTTGATCGGCTGGATCCAGCGGCCCTGCGTGTCCATCGCGTTGATCGCATAGCGCACCCGCGTCTCCACCGCCTTCGCCCGGGACGCCCGTTGTTTGGCCGTCGGCGTCTCCGCCGCCTTGCGCCGCTCCAGGATCGCCTCGCGCCCCGCCGCCTTGACGTCCTCGTAGTACGCGATCGTCGCCGGCAGCCCGTAGGGCCCCGTCCACGAGTAGCCCGTCTGCCGTTCCGCCGAGAGCTCCTCCAGATGGTAGTAATACTTGCCGTCCCGGTCGCCGAAGATCGGCAGGTTCGTGCCCAGTTCGTAGAGCCGCGCCCAGCGCCCGGGCGCCACCTCCGACCGCTTCAACCACGCGATCGCCCGCGGCAGCGGCTCCAGAAATTTCTCGTCTCCGGTTTCTACATACAGGTCGACGAGCAGGCGCATCGCGCCGCTGCTCTCGTTGGAGCACACCCCCGGCGGTTCGAATGCCCGCGCCCAGGCGGGCTGCATCTGGGCATTGTACTGCTGCGCCCAGGCGGGCTGCGGCTCGGGGAGCTGCGCGGCGAGCAGAAACTCCCCGCCCCGCAGCGCCGCCGCGCGGTATTCCGGTTTGCCGAGGCGCTTCGCCGCATCGAGCAGGGTCAGCACGCAGTCGCGGTGCGCATTGTCGTTGAGCGTGTAGTGCCCGTAGTAGTTTTCTTTCTGGTGAGTCCGCGGCCGCTCCGCCGGCAAGCTCGCCGCCTTCACGGGATAGGCCTTCGGGTCCGCGGCGATGCCGTTCCAGCGCTGCGGCCAGCCGCCGTTCGGCCGCTGCGCCGCGATCAGTTTCGCGAGCCCGTAGTCGCGCGCCTCGCGGATACGCACGTCGCGCGGCTCGTTCGAGCCCTTGCTCGCATCCGCGACCGCCAGCAGCAGCCGCAGCGCGCTCTGCGTGGTGTCGTCGTCGAAGGTCGAGACGTTCTTCCGCTTGGCGGCCTCCGCGGCGGAGAGCTTCCCCAGGTCCGTCCGCCGGTACCATTGGCTGCTCAGCTTCGGGTCGAAATCCACGAGGTAGTCCCATCCGCCCGACTCCAACTGCCCCGTGGCCAGCGCGTCCGCCGCGGCCTTGGCGGCGTCGAGGTAGCGCGCATCCCTGGTCACCTCATAGGCGCGCAAAAACGTCCGCCCCATCGTCGGCGTGCCCGGCGGCTGGACCCAGATCTGGGTCGCCGTCGCCTTGGTCTCGCCCGCCCGCGTCTTCAGGTCCGCCGAGTAGCTCCAGAGGTACCCGCCCTCGGTCGCGATCGTCCGGATGTAGGCCGTGGCCTTTTCCATCGCGACCCGCACGTCGTTCGCCAGCGGCTCGGCCGCCCGCAGTCCGCCGCCCGCGACCGTGATCGTCGCCGCCAAAACCGCACCGCGCAGTGCGCAGCCCATCGCCTGCCAAACCGGGGTAGTCGTACTCATGGCCCGATGAGCCTTTGATTTGCATCGCCCGAATGCAACCAATCCCCACGCTCACTCGTCGTGCCCCGGGTCGGTCCCACCTCGTCCCGACTCCCCCCGTCCCGTTTTCCGTCCCACCGGTCAGTTCACTCCTTCCCCCCATGAAACCACTGCACTCCCGTCTGTTCGCCCTCGCGACCGCGCTCTGCGCGTTCGCCTCCGCCGCCTCCGCCCAGGACTGGGCTAAGCCGCGCCTCGAAAAAACCACCCGGCACTACGAATACGTGAAGGTCATGAACGGCGCCCGCGAGGTCACCGCGTTCATCACCTATCCCGAGGTGAAGAACAAGGCCACCGCCCTCGTCCTCATCCATGACAACCAGGGCCTCACCGACTGGGCCCGTGGCATGACCGACCAGGGCGCCGAGGCCGGCTACATCACCATCGCCCCCGACCTCCTCTCCGGCATGGGCCCCAAGGGCGGCGGCACCTCCGACTTCGGCGGTGACCGCGATGCCGTTGCCAAGGGCTTCTCCGCGCTCGGCCAGAAGCCCGACCAGATCACCTCCGACCTCAACGCCATCGTCGCCTACGTCGCCAAGCTCCCGGCCTGCAACGGCAAGGTCGTCGTCGGCGGCTTTTGCTGGGGCGGCGGCCAGACCTTCCGCTACGCCACCAACAACAAGGAGATCAAGGCCGCGCTCGTGTTCTACGGCCCGTCCCCGAAGGAGGAGGACATCGGCAGGATCTCCGCGCCCGTCTACGGTTTCTACGGCGGCACCGACGCCCGCATCAACGCCTCCCTCCCCAAGACCCAGGAGCTCATGAAGGCCGGCGGCAAGGCCTTCGAACCCGTCACCTATGAGGGCGCCGGCCACGGTTTCATGAAGTCCGGCGAAGACCCCGCGGGCAGCCCCGAAAACAAGCAGGCCCGCGAAGCCGCCTGGAAGCGCCTCAAGGAAATCCTCGCCAAGCTCTGATCGGTCCGTTCGCCCACCGTGTGACGTAGCCCCCGCCCGTTCGTCCGCGCGATGTCCACCGTCACCGCCCTCCACGTCAACGGCGTCGCCCACCCCTGCGATGCCGCCGCGGAGCGTTCCCTGCTCAGTGTCCTCCGCGACGACCTCACCCTCACCGGCACCAAGTATGGCTGCGGTGAGGGCCCGGGCGGCGCCTGCACCCTGCTGGTCGATGGCGTGCCGCGTTTCTCCGACACGCCCGCCCTCGGCCACGCGATCTTCGACGCCACCGGCACGCGCCTCCGCCGCCTCCCCCTCGTCCCCCACGGCCTAAAAGTCTGAGCCCGGCGTTTCGTTCTCCGCGGCACTCCACCTTCAACTATCCGCGCCCTCCGCGTAATCCGCGGTCAAAAATTTCCGTCTCTTCGCCCTCATGCTCCTCCGCCCCACGCTCGCCTTTCTCGGTTCCCTCGCCTTCGCCGCCGCCACGGCATTGGCGCAGACTCCGCCCTCCGCCCCAGCGCCCGTCCCGAAAAAAATCCCCGCCCTCGGGATCTCGCTCACCGACGCCGACCGCGCCGAACTCACCGCCGGCACCACCGCCCTCCGCGCCGAGATCGACGCCCTCGCCCGCGATCTGGCCGGCGACGCCCGCCTCGTCGCCCTGCTCCCCGACATCGAGATCTTCCACAAGGCCGTCGCGTGGTCCCTCGACGACGACACGTTCTACTCCCCGAAGGAGATCGCCTTCGCCAAACACCTCCTCGCCGAAGGCCGCGAGCGCGCCGCCCAGCTCCGCGCGAAGACCGCTCCGTGGCTCACCGCGCGCGGCCTCATCGTCCGCGGCTACCGTTCCAAGCTCGACGGTTCCGTGCAGCCCTACGGCCTCGTCGTCAACCCGGACATCGATCCCTCCACCGTCCCGACGCCCCTGATGGTCTGGCTCCTCGGCCGCGGCGAAAAGCGCACCGAGCTCGCCTTCCTCGCCGAGCGCGAAGGCGGCCCGCCCCAGCTCACGCCCAAGGGCACGATGACTCTCGTTCCCTACGGGCGCTTCTGCAACGCCACCAAGTTTGCCGGCGAGATCGACGTGATGGAGGCCCTCGCCGCCGTCCGCGCGCAGTACAAGATCGACCCGCTCCGCATCGCCGTCGCCGGCTTCTCGATGGGTGGCGGCAGCACGTGGCATCTCGCGCCGCACTACTCCGGCCTGTGGTGCGCCGCCTCGCCCGGCGCCGGCTTCGCCGAGACCCCCATCTTCACCAAGGCCCACGCCCCCGGCAAGGAGGTCCGCCCCGCGTGGGAGCAACTCCTCTGGCGCCAGTACGAGGGCACCGGCATCGCCGCCAATTTCTTCAACGTCCCCACCCTCGCCTACGCCGGCGATATCGACGGCCAGAAGGAGGCCTCCGATCTCATGGAGGCGGCGATGGCCAAGGAGGGCCTGAAGCTTGAGCGCTTCATCGGCCCGCAGACCGCCCACAAATATCACGACGGCACCAAGGCTGAGCTCACCAAGCGTTTCGAGGAACTCATCGCCCGCGGTCGCGACGCCAGCCCTCGCGAGGTCTGGCTCCAGACGTACACCCTGCGCTATCCCAAGTCCGCGTGGGTGCGCATCGACGGCATGGGCAAGCACTGGGAGCTCGCCGAGGTCCGCGCGTCCCAGCACGACAACAACGTCATCGAGGCCCACACGAAAAACGTCACCGCCCTCTCCTTCCCCGGCATCGACGATCTCTCCACGGCGATCATCGACGGCCAGTCGGTGGCCGCGGCGGGCTCCGTCCGACAGTTCCACCGCGAGGGCGACACCTGGAAGGCGGGCGCCGTCACGGGCCTCCGCAAATCCCCCGGCCTCACCGGCCCCGTCGACGATGCATTCATGGACGCCTTCACCTTCGTCCGCCCCACCGGCAAGGCGCTTAAT
>JAPLTR010000450.1 GCA_026398065.1 Verrucomicrobiota bacterium
TGAACGCGAACCGGGCCTCGAACATCCCGGTGACGATCCGGCACGCCGGCGGCGAGACGAAGGTCACGCTCGACGAAAAGAAGAAGCCCGCCGTGGACGGCCTGCTCCAGCCCGTCGGCACGTTTGATTTCAAGAAGGGCCGCGACAGCTACGTCGAGATTTCCAACGCCGGCACCGACGGCTACGTCGTGATTGACGCCGTGCAGTGGGTCGAGGCGAAGCCGTAGTCTTCCTCCGCTCTGATCCGCCACATCCGGCCACTTCCGCCCCATGAAATCGAAACTCCTGCTCGTAACGCTCCTGCTGGCCGGCTGGGCTTCGCTCTCGGGGGCGCACGCCGCCGACCGCAAGCCCAACTTCCTCTTTGTCTACACCGACGACCAGCGGTGGGACGCGATGGGTGTCGTCCAACGCGAGATGGGTGAGCGCGGGCGCTACCCGTGGTTCACGACGCCCGCGATGGACCGCATCGCGGCCGAGGGCGTGCGGTTTCGGAATGCGTTCGTGACGCTCTCGCTCTGCGCGCCGAGCCGGGCCGCGTTTCTCACCGGCCGCTACAACCATCTCAACGGTGTCGCCAACAACCACACGCCTTTCCCTGAGACGAGCGTGACGCACGCGACGCTCCTGCGCGCCGCCGGCTACACGACCGGCTACATCGGCAAATGGCACATGGGCAGCCAGCGCGGCCAGCGCCCGGGTTTCGACTACTCCGCGAGCTTCGTCGGCCAGGGCCGCTACGTGGACTGCCCGATCGAGGTCAACGGCGAGGTCACGCCGAGCAACGGCTGGGTCGACGATGTCTCCACGGACTACGCGATCGCGTTCATGAAGCAGCATCGCGACCAGCCCTTCTCCCTCGTGGTCGGGTTCAAAGCCTGCCACGGCCCGACCACGCCGCCGGAGCGCGCCGCCAACCGCTTCGCCGGCGCGAAGGCCCGGCGCGTGCCCAACCTCGGCCTGCGCGCGCCATTCCGCGACGAGGCGGACATCCCTGCCACGAAGGCCGCCCCCGCGGACGGAAATGACGTGGCGGTGAACCTGAACTATTTCCGCTGCGTCTCCGCCGCGGATGACAACCTCGGCCGCCTGCTCGACGCCCTTGATCAGCTCGGCCTCGCCCAGGACACCGTGGTCGTCTTCACGAGCGACAACGGCTACTATCAGGGTGAGCACAGCCTCGGCGACAAACGCTCCCTCTACGACGAGTCCCTCCGCATCCCGATGATCGTGCGCTACCCACGTGCGTTCCCGAAGGGCGGCGTGACCGATGCGATGGTGCTCAACGTCGACCTCGCCCCGACCTTGCTCGATTTCGCGGGGGTCGCGGTGCCGAAGGAGATGCAAGGCCGCAGCTGGCGCCCGCTCTTCACCTCCGCCGGTCCGGTGGCCGGCGCGCCGTGGCGCAGCGCGTTCTTCTGCGAATATTTTCAGGAGGCCGGCTATCCCAACACGCCGACGATGACCGCGGTCCGCACGACCGACGCGAAGCTGATCAAGTACACCGGCCACGACGACTGGACGGAGCTGTTCGACCTCGCCGCCGATCCGTACGAAACGAAGAACCTCGCGCGCGATCCCTCCCGCGCGGCGTTGCTCGCACGCCTCAACGCCGAGTTCGACCGCGAGGCGAACGCGGTCGCCTTCGCCGTGCCGGCCTACGCCGACGATCCCAACGCCCCGGGCGAAACCGCGGGCAAGAAAAAGGGTAAGAACAAAAAGAAGGGCGAGTAGGGCGGTCGGGTTTGGCCTGTCGCTGGAAAACGAACGTAGCTGCGAGCGTAAGCGAGTGGCGGTTCGTCCACTCGCTTACGCTCGCGGCTACGATTCAGGTGCCGTCAGGACGGCTCACTTCTTCTTCCCCGCACCCGGTTTCGGCAGCGAGGCGCCGCACTCCGGATCGATGGGGGTCGCGACACCGACGGCGTCCACCGGCTGCGTAAACAGGTATTTCCATACGGCTTCGTGGATGTATTCGCCCTTGGCGTTTTTCCCGGCGGCGCCGCCCGGCTGGACCGAGCTGTGCGCTCGCTTCGCATCGCCCTTCACGTCGAAGCGCGTGATCAGGCGGCGGGTGTTGCCGTAGGGCGGCGCACTTTGATCGACATCCGTGATCGGGCCGAAGGCGTGCAGCCCGAGCATCTGCCACGAGCGGCAATAGTGGTCGCCGGTCCAGCCGCCATCGAGAACGTGGCTGAAGCCGAAGAAGCGGTTCGCGGGCGTGGCGGACGGAAAGCCCTGCCAGCTCTCCAGCTGGTCGCGCGGCCCGCAGAACATGACGACCCGGTCCACGCGCTGCGCCACCGCGAAGCGCGCGGCGGAGGTGGCGCCATGGGACGAGCCGGAGATGATCACGCGGTCCCAGCGCAGGCCCTGGCCGTCGGCGGCGAGGAACTGTTCCCAGCGGCCCGACGGATGCTCCTTGGCGAGGTATTTTACGAGCTGATACGCGCGCTCCATCATGCCGTCGGGTTTGGGGATGTCGCAGAGCGGGGAGGCGTCCGTGCCCGTGGTGGCCTCGAGGCGCATCTGTCCGAGGCTCGTGCCGTCGTCGCGCGCCTTGGCGGGGATGATCCCGAACCACTTGTTGGCGTAGCTGACCTGGATGGCGTGCAGGCCGTAATCTCCGAGGCGGTCGAAGAGCGGCGCGTTGTAGTTCATCAGCCAGATCACGAGGCGGCCGCGCGGGGCGACCCGGGTGTCGACAACCGCGTGTTCGAGGTCCTGAACCTTGCCATCCTTGTCCTTGAAGACGAAGTCGATCTCCGGGTGCTCCTTCGTACGCGGATCGATCTCGCTGGCACGCTTGGTGAGGTGGTAGCGCTGCGGGGTTTTGTCGGAGTAGGACGGGGCGGCAGGCTCGGCGGCGAAGACGACGGCGCCAAATGGAATGAGGAGACAGAGAAAGGTGACCGACGATTTCATGGGTGGGGACGGGGTGCGGGGGGAGAGGGGTTGGTTTTGGCGGAGGTTTTTTCCTGCCACACGACGTATTCCAGAAACAGGCCCCACTCGCGCGGGCCGAGGGGCGCGGTTCCCCTGCGGAACTGTTCCGAGACGAGCCGGGCCAGGGCGTCGAGGGCCTCGGCGGAACGTGTCTCGCGGAGGAAGGCGGCATCGTCCGCAAAGAGGCGGTTCACGAGGACGAGCGCCTCGACGGCCTTGTCCTTGTTGGCGGCACCGGGGCCGAGGATCTCGGTGTTGCGCGTCTTCAGGCCGAGGGCGAGCGCGCGCACGACTTCGGCGCGGGCGGGCTCGTCCTTGGGCGTGACGGACGCGAGGAGCGCGAGCGCGCGCAGCATGATGTAGTGATAGGCGGGACGGGCGTTGTGCGCATCGACCCAGCGCCCGGCACGGGGGCCGTCGGTCAATTGACCGGGGATCACGCCGAGGAGGGCTTTGCGGAGCGCGGCATCGAGGTAGCGGCGCTCGCCGGTGACGCGAAACGCCTCGGCGAGCAGGTACACGCTGAAGCTGTTGTAGTTCCAGTTGCGCGCGAGCGGCCGCGCCGCCGCCCAGTCGGCGGCCTGGCGCGCGGACTTCAGGCAAGCCTCGTCGTGCGTCGCCTCGGAGAGTTCGAACATCGCGACCCCCGCCTCGCCGTTGTCAAACTGCAGCCCGCCGTCGCCGAGATCGTCGATCGCCCAGCCCTGGTGCACCGCCTCCGCCAGCCGGCCGTCGCGTTCGGCGCGTTCGAGAAACCGTCCCGCCGCGACAAAAGCCTTGTCCCGGCTGACCCCGCGCACGGCCGGAAAGGGAAACACGCCCGTGCCGCCCTGTGTTTGCGCCCACCGCAGAAAATCCCCGGCCTCGCGGGCATACGCGAGGGAGCGGGGCGCACCGTCGAGTCCCGCGCGCACGGCATGCACGCAGCCGGACACGACGGCGGCGGGCTCGCGCAGGGCGTGCTCGAGTTTCGCGGGGTCGAGGCCGATTTTCCACCAGCGGATCTGCTCCAGCTTGCCGCTCAGCCTCGCAAACGCCGGCTGCGCTTCCGCCGCCGTGAGCCATTTTCCGGCCTGAGGGATTGCGATAAACTTGTCGGCGACTTCGGACACACCGGCCTGGTCGCCGAGTTTCTTCCGGTAGGCCGCGACCTCCGCACGAATCGCGGCGAGTTCCTTTTCGGTGACGAGAGCGGGCGTGGGCTCCCCGGCGTGCAAGGCGCCGATCGCGAGGGCTCCGCCCAGGAGCCAGCGGAGGGAAAGGAGGGGTAAACGCATGGCCGTACGACGTGCGGAGCGTCGCAGAGGTTTCCGCGGGAGCGCGAGCCCCGGCTTGAATCCTGCAACCAGTGGTCCGACGCTTCGTCTAACCGTTTCACATGCACTCCGCCTCCCCTGCCCCGGCGACCACGACCCGCCGCACGTTTCTCAAGCAAGCCTCGCTGGCGGGTGCCGCCGCCGCGGTGGGCTTTCCCGCCGTCGCCCGCACCGCCAATCTCAACAGCCGCGTGCAGGTCGCCATCATCGGGACCGAGGCGCAGGGCTACAGCGATCTCAACAATATCTCGAAGCACGCGAAAGTGTCCTTCGTCGGCTTCTGCGATGTGGACACGTCCCGCATGGCCCGCGCCGACGCCATTGCCCCGGGCACGCCGCATTTTCAGGATTTCCGGGTGATGCTGGAGCAGCTCGGCGACAAGATCGATGCCGTCAGCATCGCGATCCCGGACCATCAGCACGCCTTCGCCGCCATCGCGGCGATGCAGCGCGGCAAACACGTTTACTGCCAAAAGCCCCTCGCCCAGACCGTGTGGGAGGCCCGCCAGATGCGGCTGTGGGCCGAGAAAAAGGGCGTCGTCACGCAGATGGGCAACCACATCCACTCCAATATCGAATACCGTCTCGCGACGCGCCTCATCCGCGACGGCGCCATCGGCAAGGTGAAGGAGGTTTACTCGTGGGTCTCCGTGACCGGCAACGAGCGCACCCGCCTCCTCGAGCCCACGGAACCCGGCCCCGTGCCCGCGACCCTCGACTGGGATCTCTGGATCGGCGGCGCGCCGATGCGCCCCTATTCGCCGACGATCTACCATCCCTTCGCGTGGCGCGACTGGCAGGATTTCGGGGGCGGGGCGATCGGGGACTTTGCCTGTCACATTCTCGACCCGGTGTTCACCTGCCTCGGCATCCGCTCCCCGCTCAGCGTCGGCGCCGACAACAGCGGCATCAACCGCCAGATCTGGCCGACCTCGGAGACGGTGCGGTACGTTTTCCCCGGCACGGAATTCACCGCCGGCCCGAAGATCAACGTCACGTGGTCCGACGGTGGCCTGCGCCCCGATCGCAAGCTCGCGCAACTCCCCGCCGACCTCGATCTGCCGCGCAGCGGCTCGCTCTTCATCGGTGAAAAGGGCAATATGGTGCTCCCGCACGTCGGCGGTCCGCGCCTGTATCCGGTCGATAACTTCAAGGAGTTCGCCTATCCGAAGGACATCAAGGGGCTGAACCACTACCACCGCTGGATCGACGCGATCCTCGACGGCACGAAGACGAGCGACGGTTTCGACTACGCGGGCTGGCTGAGCGAGGCCGCGCAGCTCGGCAACATCGCGACGCGCGTCGTGCGCCGCCCCGTCGATTCCCACGGACGCCTCACGATCGAGTCCGTGGAGGCGCAGATGTTCGACTGGGATGCCGAGAAACTGCAGATCCCGAACCACGCCGCGGCGAATGCGCTGCTCACGCGCCCGTACCGGCCGGGCTGGGAAGTGCCGGCGGCGCCGACGGCGTAGGCCGCCCGCTCGCGGGCGCTCCTAGAGGGTGATCGTGCGAGAGCGCCTGCAAGCAGGCGCCCTACCTGACTTTCGGCGAGCAGGGCGTCCGTCTTGCGCACGCCTCGGTTCGCCCACCCGAAAGGCGTCCGCAAGTCGGACGCCCTACCTCCGATCAATGGCCCGCCTCGGCCACGGCGAGCTGGCCGCAGCCGGCGGCGATGTCGATGCCGCGGCGCTGGCGCACGGTGCTGGGAAGCTTGAACTCGCTCGCGAGGATGTGCTGGAAGGCCTTTGCGGCGGCGTTGTGCGTCGGCGCGCCGTCGTAGCCGGAGGTGGGGTTGAGCGGGATCAGGTTGACCTGCGCGGGCAGGCCGCGGAGGAGTTCTCCCACGGCGCGCGCGGTCTCGACGGAATCGTTTTTCCCCTCGATCAGCGTCCACTCGTAGAAAATCTTGCGGCCGGTCGACTCGCTGTAGGTGCGGCAGGCGGCCATGAGTTCGTCGAGCGGCCATTTTTTGGCGGCGGGCACGAGGGCCGCGCGCTCGGCCTGGGTTGCAGCGTGCAGGGACACGGCGAGGTGAAACGGCCGCTTTTCCTGCGCGAGGCGCAGGATGCCCGGCACGACGCCTACGGTGCTGAGCGTGATGCGCTCAGCACCGAGCGCGAGGCCGGCCTCGTCGCGGAGGATGTCGGTCGCCTGCATCACGGCGTCGTAGTTGTGCAGCGGCTCGCCCATGCCCATGAGCACGACGTTGCGGAGGCGGGCGGGCGGATGGGCGGCGGGAGCCGAGTGGTGGGCGCTGAGCGCGGAGAGCTTGAGAGCGCGGGCGACGTGGACGGCCTGCGCGACGATTTCGCCGGGGGTGAGGTGGCGCGTGTAACCCATCTGGCCGGTCGCGCAGAACACGCAGCCCATCGCGCACCCGACCTGCGAGCTCACGCACGCCGTCACGCGGCCGGTGAACCGCATCAGCACCGTCTCGATCCGCTCCTGGTCGGCGAGGCGGAGGAGGTATTTGCGCGTGAAGCCGTCGGACGAATCCGTTTCGAGCGCGGTGGGCAGCACGCCGAGGGTCGTCTCGGCGAGGAGGCGCGTGCGGACCTTGGCCGGCAGGTCGGGCATCGCGGTTTCGGAAAACGACTCGGCGAGCCCGAGGTAGAGATAGTTCCACACCGTGGCCGCATGCACCGGCGACAGCTCCCAGCGCACCAACTGCGTGCGGAGCTGCTCACGGGTGAGATCGTAGAGATTGAGGCGTGGTGGGTGACTCAAGGGAAAGGTGGGCGACCTTAGGGGGCAAGGTGTCCGCTGCAATCGCGCTCAGTATCAGAATAACACCAACATTTCTCGTTCACGGACGGTAGCTGGTAGGGCCCGATCTCCGGGCGGGCCGTCAGGATATTCGCCTATCATGGAGGGGGGAGCACCACGGCCCACGGCTCGCCCGGAGGTCGGGCCCTACCCCAAGTCCCCACCCCGGCGCTCACGGCAGCAACTCGCTCACGTCGACGCCGAAGGCCTTCGCGAGTTTTTGGAGGGTCTTTTGCTGCGGGAAATGGTCGCCCGCCTCAATGACGGCGATGTAGCTGCGGCGGAGGCCTGATTTTTCGGCCACGGCCTCCTGGGTTTCGAGGCCGAGCCGGCCGCGGAGGGTGAAGTACTTTTTGCGGAAGGCGTTGAGGCGTTCGGCGTCGGCCTGGGCCCGCGCAAGGGCGGCGGGATCGTCGGCGGCGGGGATGGCGCGGGGTTTGGCGGGCTTGGCGGCCGGGGCGGTCGCGGGGGCATCGGCGCAGATGTCCTCCATGGTGCGCAGGATGGCGGCCTTTTCGTCGAGGCGGATCTCGCGGTCGTAGTCGAAGCAGAGGTCGATGAGCCACACGAGGTGGGCCTTCTCATCTTCGGTGAGGGTCTTCCGGCGGGTGAGACGTTCGGCCTGCGCGAGGGAGGCTTTTAACGTCGGGTGAGCCGCCAAGTGCTCTGGCTTGAATTTGCGCTCGGCGATGAGTTGCAGGATGCCCATGGCCGATATTTCGGCTCAAAATCGGTCAAAATCGAGCAATATCGGTTACCCATGGGGTTTGGCCCTAGCGATCAGGCTCTTGGTTCCGCCATTCTGGTCACTTCGCGAAAAGTGCCAGGAATCGCAGCGCAAGGATGATCACTCCCGCAACCACGACGAGCAACCGGAAGCTCGGATTCGACCACCCTACTTCACTGAGGGTTGGACGGTGCTTTTCAATCATTGCGGCGAGCGAAGATATCCTCTCTTCCAAGTCCCGGGGTTTCGGCTCCAGCTGAATCGCCTCATAAAAAGTATGGAGCGCATCAACCCTTCTGAAATGCGGGGCAAATCTCACGGCCACGCAGGTCAAGCGGATGGCCTCGGCGAAATCCTTCTTTCGGGCGGCATCAATCGCACCCTGAAGACATTTGCGCCCGAAGGAGGCGCGAAATCCCCGATAGAGGAAGCCGAATGCGACGAGAAAGGCGATCAATCCGCCGATGACTACGAAATAGTACGAACGCATAGGGCACCAGTTTTGACCCACTGTGGCTGGGCCGGGCGATTCATCGAGGCCGAAGCTGAAGCGGTCCGGGATGTCCGCTGAATCCGCTTGAGCGGCGGTGAGTGGTTCCGCGGTCGACCCTTCGGTCCAACAAGGGAGAACGCGCTGAGACGACAGAATGTTCTTTGAAAGAACATATATGTTGATTTTTTTGTGAAAGAGTGCATCCTCGGATTCGCCTTCGAAAACGAACCACCGATGCACACGGATCGAACCAGATGCCGGAGCGGGAGCATGCGCGGACGAAACGTCCGCGGATTTCGTGGCAGGCCGGGTCGGAGGGAAGCGGGCGGACTGCGGCATCGAGCCGGATCAAGGGAAATCAAGGCAGATCAAACCAAAGCAAGCCTCACGGGATGGCCCCCCGTTTCGCCACAAGCTGCCGTTGCCGTTGAAGCGCGGGCGGACAGGTCGGAGGGGCCAGGTCACGGAACCCACGGACGAAGCAAAAGCTATCCGGGTGGCCGCCTGAGCGGGGCGGGCGGCGGGAGTTCGGAGGCTCCATAGGGCGAGTTAACCCATTTCAACGGAAGGAGCCTCTGAAAAACACTTTCAGGTACGCAGAACGTTTTTATGTATAACATGTAATGGTGTATATGAACCAACAAACCACCTTCCCGTCGCTGGGCTGTCTGACGAAACGGAAGAGGGCGGACCGATTCTGGGAAGCGATGAACCGAGTGGTGCCGTGGAGCGAACTGGCGGCGGTGGTGGCGCCGCATTGTCAAGCGGCGGGCACGGGGCGCCTGCTGAAAATGCGTCAGCTGGCGGAGCGCATTTTCGCCCCGATCAACGCGGGGCTCACCGCGAAGGGCCTGTTGGTCAGGCCGGGCGCGGTGGTCGATGCGACGATTCTCGCGGCGCCGCACGGCACCAAGAACGCGGAGGGCAAGCGCGATCCCGAGATGCGCCCGACCCAGAAGCGCAGCGACTGGCGCTTCGGCATGAAGGCCCACATCGGCGTCGATGCCACCAGCGGCCTGGTCCATACGTAGCGCCCGATCACCGCCAAGGTGCACGGACAGCCAGGTCTTCACCGAACTGACCCACGGCGAGGAGACGGTGATTGCCGGTGACTCCGCCCCCACCCATCAGATGCTCAAAGTCAGCTGTCGCCAGGCCGGGGTGTTTTATCTCATCCACGACAAAGGCTCGAAGCGCAAACCCCTCTCCGCCCGTCAGCGCCATCGCTACCGCCGCAAATCCAGCCTGCGCTCGAAGGTCGAGCTCCCTTTCCGCCTCGTCAAACGCCTCTGGGGCCACGCCACTGTGCGTTACCGCGGCCTGGTCAAGAACACCATCCGCCTCCATCTGCTCTTCGCCCTTTCCAACCTCTACCAGGTCCGTCGCACGCTCCTCGCCGCCACGCGTCCACACCCCCTCCTCCGCACCGTTTCCACTCCGCGTCGCCCCCCATGAATTTTCCCCCGCGCCCCATCGTT
>JAPLTR010000724.1 GCA_026398065.1 Verrucomicrobiota bacterium
TACGGCGCCGAGGGCGAGCTGCTGTTTCACCTCTACGAACGTGACGCGCGCCACGTGCACCTCACACTGCTCTGCGACACCGTGCGCGCCACGCAGACCACCGACGACGAGGCGCTGCCCCGCACGCCGCCGCTGCGCTTCGGCGCCAAGCTCGACTACGAGGACGGCGTCTGGTCGGCCGGGGTGGAGGGCCGTCATGCCGAGGCGCAGAACCGCCTCGCCCCGACGGAGTCGCCCACCTCTGGCTACACCCTCGTCAACGCCCACGTCGGCTACCTGCTCGCCACCGGCCGCGTGAGCTACGAGCTCTTCGCCCGCGGGACCAACCTCGGCAACGTGACCGCGCGCGACCACAGCTCCTTCCTGAAGGACCTCGCCCCGCTCCCCGGCCGCGGCGTGCTCTTCGGCGTACGGGCGGTTTTCTGATCGAAAGGTGGACGGCGACCTCCGGAGATCGCCGTTCACCCGCTACACCCGCTTCGCGAACTGCGGATGCCCCTCGATGCGTTGGGCGAAGAGGACCTTTTCGTCGTCGGTGAGGCCGGTGGGGAACTTTGAGCTGCTGCGGTGCCAGCGGGCGAGCCACTCGGCGTCGAGCAGTCGCGGGGTGCGCGGGTGCGCGCGGGCGCCGGTCTCGCGGGTGAAGGCGGCGGTGGTCGCGGACTTCGGGCCGGTGCCGACGCCTTCGGCGACGAAGAAGCCGGAGGTGAGCAGCGCCACGCGCACGGCGGTCGCGGCGGAGTAGGTGTAGAGTTCCGCGGACTTCGGCGCGCAGTGGGCGGCGATGCGGGTGAAGACGCCGGCGTTCCACAGGCCGGTGTCGGTCTTCGCGGAGAACGGGTCGAAGAAGATGAGGTCCGGGACGTGCGAGGTCTCGATGTACTTCAGGAAATCGCCCTTGTGCAGCTCCCAGCGGAGGAGGCCGGAGGCGTGCGTCCAGTGGTTGTGCTTCAGCACCTCATGGGGCGCGGCGTGGCGGATGTGCGGGAATTTTCCGGGCTCGCGGAGGGCGAGGCGCAGCGGGTCGAGATCGATCTCGAAGCTGACGATCCGCAGCGGGCGGAGACCCTCGGGGCGGGCCGCGAGCGTCTCCTCGAAACAGGCGACGGCGGCCATGGCGTTGGAGGCGGCGCCGAGGCCGACGTCCCAGATGACCAACTCGTCCGTCTGGGTGTCGGTGCGGAGCAGGCGTTGGGCGAGGCAGGACTGGTCGACGTAGAGTTTCTGCGCCTCGTCACTCGGACGGCTGACGGAGTGCATGACCTCGCCGGAGCTGATCTGGCGGATGCTGGAGAAACCCTGCGGGCCGGTGACGATGTCGTAGTCGCCGAGGGTCTGGGAGCGGGGAAAGCGCGTGCGCTTCGTGGGCTGGCTGGGATTGGCCTCGTCGGAGCGGACGAGCTCGATGCGCATCCTCTCGTAGAACGGCACGAACTCGTCGCGCAGAATGCTCGCGCGCATGTCGCGCATGAGGCGGTGGTAGAACGCGAGGTTGTGGATGCCGAGGAGGTGCCAGCCGAGGTATTCGCCGGTCTTGGCGAGGTGGTGGAGGTAGCCGCGCGCGTGGGTTTTGCAGGTGTGGCAGTCGCAGGCGGCGTCGAGGGGCTCCTCGGAGAATTTGTAGACGGAGCGGTTGATCTGGAGCTTGCCGTGCGAGGTGAAGACGGCGCCGCGCTGGGCGAGCTGCGTGGGGATGATGCAGTCGAACATGTCCACGCCGCGGTGGACGGCCTCGAGCAGGTCGATGGGCGTGCCGACGCCCATGAGGTAGCGGGGGAGATCGTTGGGGAGATGGTCGGTGACGAAGCCCGTGAATTCGTAGCGCTCGGCATGCGTCTCGCCGACGGCGAGACCGCCGATGGCGAGGCCGTCGAAGCCGAGGGTGCGGAGAAACTCGGCGCTCTGCTGGCGGAGCTTATGATGGCAGGCGCCCTGCACGATGCCGAAGAGGGCCTGGGGGGAATCGCCGCGGGCTTGGAGCGAGCGCACGGCCCAACGGTGGGTGAGCGCCATGGCGGCCTCCGCCTGGGCGTACGCGGCAGTCGAGGGGATGCACTGGTCGAGCACCATCATGATGTCGCTGCCGATGGCCTTCTGGGTCTCGATGCTGGACTCGGGCGAGAGGAGGAGGGTCTTGCCGTCCACGTAGCTCTGGAAGTGCGCGCCGTCCTCCGTCATCGCGCGTTCGGAGGGAAGGGAGAAGATCTGGAAGCCGCCGGAATCGGTGAGGACGGGTCGATCCCATTTCATGAAGCGGTGGATGCCGCCGAACTTCTTGAAGACCTCGGGGCCGGGGCGGAGGAGGAGGTGGTAGGTGTTGGCGAGAAGGACGTTGGCGCCGGTTTCGCGGAGGGTTTCGGCGGTCTGGCTCTTCACGGTGGCCTGGGTGCCGACGGGCATGAAGATGGGGGTCTGGACCGGGCCATGGAGGGTCTGGTAAGTCGCGGCGCGCGCCTTCGATCCGGTGGCTTCTTTTTCGAGCGTGAAGTTGAGACGGGACATTTTTTCGGTTGGGCGCGGATTGGTTTGGACCCTGAGTAAGGGGCAGAATCGGATGCAGGCGAGCGGAAGTGTGCGCGGGAGGGGGCGACTGATTTTTGGTGATTAACGGCCCCGGGGCGTCAGCATCGGCGGATGAAGATCAAATCCTCCGAATTCCTCCGCAGCGCGTCGAACGTGGAGGGGTGCCCGCAGTCGCCGTTTCCGGAGTTCGCGTTCATCGGCCGGTCGAACGTCGGCAAGTCCTCGATCATCAACCTCCTCACCGAGCGGCGGGAGCTGGCGAAAGTGTCGGTGACGCCGGGCAAGACGAAGCTGCTGAATTTCTTCCGGATCAATGGCAACTGGCACCTGGTGGACCTGCCGGGCTATGGCTATGCGCGCGTCGGCAAGGAGGAGCGGGCGGATTTCAACGAGGCGGTGGCCGACTTCATCGAGCAGCGGGAGAAGCTGCGGCTGGTCTTCGTGCTGATCGACTCGCGGCTGGAGCCGCAGAAGATCGACCGGGAGTTTCTCGGCTGGCTGGAGGGGACGGGCAAGCCCTTCGCCTTGATCTTTACCAAGATCGACAAGCTCTCATCGACGCAGGCGCAGTCCAACATCGCGCGCTTCATTAAGGCGGTGTTTGCCGGGCGGACGGAGCTGCCGCGGACCTTTGCGACCTCGTCGACCACCAAGGCGGGGCGGTCGGACATCCTGAAGTTTATCGAGGAAATGCTGGCGGAGCGGAAGTGAGGTTGGGAGATTGGACGGATGTCATCCCTCAAAACTCCCCTTGGCCGCCTCCGGGTGATCGGATTTTGGGAGGGCCTGTCCTTTCTGGTGCTGCTGGGCATTGCGATGCCGCTGAAATATTTCGCGGGCTGGCCGCTGGCGGTGCGAGTGGTCGGGATGGCGCACGGGGTGTTGTTCATGCTGTACCTCTGGGCGGCGATCCAGGTGGCGATCGACCGCAACTGGCCCTGGCGACGGACGGCGCTGGTGCTGCTCGCGAGCGTGCTGCCGGCGGGGCCGTTTGTGATCGAGGCCAAGGTGCTGCGGAACGAGCCGGACGGGGCGGAGTGAGCGGGACGGAAAATGCGCCGGTGATGCCGCAAAAAGTGCGTTGCTTTAAACCATAGACGCTCAGACTTATTGGAGTTCGCATGGTATCAATGACGTACCTGCGAAAGTGCCGGCCTCGCGTCGGCCTTTCACCCCAGATTCCCGTCAACCGCCCAACCCTCACCCCATGAATGCTCCAACTGCTCCTGATCTCTCCCGTCGTGATTTTGTGAAACTGTCCGCGGTCACCGCCGGTGCCGCGGCGCTGGCCGGACTGAGCGTCCCTCGCGCATTTGGCGCCGGTGCGGGCTCCGACCGTATCCGGGTGGGTGTCGTCGGTTGCGGCGGTCGCGGACCGGCCGCCGCGAAGAACTGTCTCGATTCGTCCCCGGGCGTCGAGATCGTCGCCCTCGCCGACCTGTTCCCGTGGCAGGTGGAGTCGGCCAAGAAGAAGCTGAACATCCCGAATGCGAAAGGCTTCTCGGGCTTCGACGCCTACCAGAAGGTCCTCGCCTCGGACATCGACATGGTGATTTTGGCGACGCCCCCCGGGTTCCGCCCGGTGCATTTCGCGGCGGCCATCGCGGCGGGCAAGCACGTGTTCATGGAGAAACCGGTCGCGGTCGATCCGGTGGGCGTCCGCTCGGTGATCGAGACGGCGCGGCTCGCGAAGCAGAAGAAGCTCGCGGTCGTGGCCGGCACGCAGCGCCGCCACCAGGCGCGCTATATCGAGACGATGAAGCACATTCACGGCGGCGACCTCGGCGATCTCGTCGCCGGCCAGTGCTATTGGAATGGCGTCGGCATCTGGTTCCGCGAAAAGAACGACCCGAAGTATCCGGACCACTTCGCCGTCGAGATGGAATACGCCAACGGCGCGCGCGTCACCAGCATGTGCCGCCACACGCCGAAATCGACGACCCGCGTCGCCGAGCGCGTCGTGGGCACGAAGGGTGTGTCCGATTGCGACAAGGGCACGATCCGCGGCGAAAAGCCCTTTGCCTATCAGGCGCAGGGCAAGGAACTCGACCCCTATGTGGTCGAGCACACCGACCTCATCAATAGCATTCGTTCCGGCAATCCGCTGAATGAGGGCGAGCAGGTCGCACTCAGCACGATGACGGCCATCGGCGGACGCATGGCGGCCTACACGGGCCGCGAGATTTCCTGGAAGTGGCTGATGGAGGGTTCGAAGCTCGACATCTTCCCGAAGAACCCGGCGCCTGGCCCCGGAATTTTCACGCCGGTCCCGATCCCCGGCAAAGTAGAGCTGGTTTGACCGCCGCGCCGCGCGCTGCCTCGTTACGGGGGTGAAGAAACCGACCCGTGACGAGCGGCAGCGCATGTGTGTGCGCAAGCGCCGCTACCGCACCCAAGGTGACGCGCTCGATGCAGCGCTCATCGCGGGCCTCGCGCGTCAACGCGAGGCGTACCTCTGCCCGCTGTGCCGGCAGTGGCACCTGACGTCGCGGTGAGGGGGCGCTTGGGGATTTCGTAGGTCGGGCTTTGCCGCAAAGCCCGACTTTGTTGCCGCAAACGCTGGTTGCCGTGGTTTCGAACAAGATCCCAATCGCCGCGGCCATTGGATATAGGACAGGGAACGACCTTGCGGTGGTAGCGGGCGAGCGGTGAGCATTGCAATACTATGAAGACGACGTCGATGCTTGCCCTCCTCATCGCAACCCTTGTGTCGATCCCGGGCGCGCACGCGGAGACGTGGCGGACGTCGTTCGGCGACAAATGCGAGGGCGCGTTGAGCGGGGTCTACGGGCCCTTTGCGATGATCGCGGGGGAAGGGCGGACCACGAAGCTGCCGCTCGAGCAGATGGACGACGTGGGACTGGCGCGGGTGGCGGATTTTCTTGCGGCCCGGACCGCGAGACCGGACCGGTGGAGCGGGTCGGACTCGAAGGTGGCGAAGAGCCTGAAGAACCAGCTGCAGGTATTGCGCGAAGGCAAGCTGATCAAGTTCGAGACGGGCGACCGGCCGGAGCCCGAGGTTTATCTCGTCTATTTTGGGGCGCAGTGGTGCGGGCCGTGCCGGGCGTTCAGTCCCGACCTCGTCACGGCGTATCGGAAGCTGAAGGCGATGGCGCCCGACTATTTCGAACTGGTGTTTGTGAGCAGCGACCGGGAGCCCTCGGAGCAGCTGAGCTATGCCCGGGCGGTGGGGATGCCCTGGCCGGTCGTGAAGTTTGGCTCGCTCGGCCGCGTGCAACCCCTCGAGCGTTGGGCGGGCAACGGGATTCCCTGTCTCGTGGCCGTGACGCGCGACGGCGACATGATCTATCACAGCTACGTGGGTGCGGAGTATGTCGGGCCGCAGGCCGTGCTGAAACAATTCGAGGAGCTGCTCCGCTCGACGCAGGGTGAATCCGACACGGTGAAGCGTGCCCGGCACCGGCTCGCGGTGCTCCAGCACACGCGGGCAGCGGGTGCGAGTGGAGCGGCCAGAGTGAAACCCTATGTGATCGAGTTCAATCCGTCCAAGTACCGCACGCTCACGATCAAGGAGTTTGTGGCGACTTTGGTGGTCGACGAAAAGGGCCGCGTGACTGCGGCGCAGTTTGAACCGGCATTTCCGGCGGCACTGGACTATCAGGTGAACGAGGACGTCCGGACCTGGCTGTTTCTGCCTGCGGTGGAAAACGGCCGGCCGAAGAGCCTCAAGATCGCGATGCCGGTGAAGTTGTAGGCGCGGGACCGGTCCGCGTCTACGTGGACGCCCGGGTAGTGTAGTGTCGGTGGGCCAGCAGCGAGAGCGGGAGGCCGATGCACACGATGAGGATGCCGGCGTTGAGGGCGGCCGTCGCGGGACTGAAGGGGCCCTTCGGAATGTTGCTCAGCGGGAGGACGGCGAGATTCATCAGGCTCCAGACGAACAGCCCATAGCCGAGCGCGGTGGCGAGGCGGTGCTTCGCGAGCACGGCGACGTGAGGGTAAGCCGCGAAAAACAAACCGGCGAAGCTGAACGCGATCACATAGTGGAACAGGAGTCCCCACGCGGCCATGCCGAGGTCCCCGGCAAAGGCGGCCTTTCCGAATGCTCCGCTGGCGACGAAGTGGAGGACGCGCAGCGGCGACTTGCCGCCGTTGAGGAAATAGGGGACGTGGGCCGCGACAATGTCGCAGGTGCCGACGATCAATCCGGCGGTGAGAAACGCCCGAAACGTGTTCGGCGGATACGGGGAGGGTGACTCGCTCACCCCTCGGGAAATGCCCGCGTGCGGGCGGGATTCCAATCGGAAAGCGCTCTCCGGATCGGTTGCACCGGTTTACTCCTCGTCGGAGTCGGAGGCGTCCGTGCGGTTGGCGGGCAGCTTCTGCGGCAGAAAATAAAAATAGGTCATTAGCCACCAGCTCCACGACGTGCGATAGAGCAGCAGTGGGACGACGAGCGCGCAGGCCCCGCCCAGGGCGATGGCCGTGGCCGGGCCGATCACGCCGAAGATCGACAGCAAAATCACCGGCACGATGAAGCACGCGATGGTGAACGTGTAGTTGATGACGAAGGGCCCGAGGAAGAAACCGTCGCCGCGGTCGAGCTTCAGGCCGCAGTCCGGGCACTCATGGTTGAGCGTAAAACGGGTGCCGGGCTGAAAGAGCGTCTGGTGGCCGCAGTTGGGGCAGCAGTTTTTGAGGCCGCGGGAAACGATTTGGGGACGGGTGACGGGCATGCGTGGTGGTGGTTGGAGAGACCATGCGGGCGAAGCCGGACCGGGCAACCGGGTAGACGGATTATGAGCCGTCGTTACGGCAGGAAGTAGCGCGGATGGGCTGCGCTCAGCTGGCGGCGGCGACCGGCGCGGCACAGTCGAGCAGCCGGCCGGTGGCGGTGTCGAGCCGCACCGTCACGCCACCGACGGACACCGCGGTCAGCACATCGGCTTCGACGCCGGCGATGGTCGCGCAGGGGTCGGCGGTGAGCGGCCACTCGGCGAGCCACAGGAGGCGCAGGTCGCCGTCGAGGCAGTAAAGAGTGCAACAGGTTGCGTGGGTTTCGGCGACAAGAATTTTCCGGGTCCTTCCGGGCTGGATACGAGCCAGGGCGAATTGGCTTGTTTGCGCGGGGATCACGCGACTTTCTCGGCGCGCCCCGCTTTACCCCGAGCGCATCTGCGCTCCGCCGTCGCCTTGCCCCCGTCGGCTTTCCGTCGTCCGCCTTTACCCCGTTATGATCCATCCCACCTCCGTCGTTTCGCTTGTCCGCATTCTGCTCCTGGCCGCGTGCCTGGCCGGTCACCTTGCCGTCGCTCAATCCGTGGCCACCGGCACCATCGAGGGCCGCGTCCTCAACACCCGCAATGGCGAGTACCTCGAAAGAGCGCGCCTGACCATCGAGGGGACGACGCTGGAGGCCTTCACCGATTCGGGCGGGCAGTACCGCTTCTCCGGCGTGCCGGCGGGCCCGGCCCGGGTGCGCGTCTTCTTCACCGGTCTCGACGTGCAGACCGAGACGGTGCTCGTCGCCGCCGGGACGGTGGTGCAGCGCGATTTCAGCCTCGCGGCGATGCAGAAGACCTCCGTCACGGACAAGGATACCGGCGTGGTCAAGCTCTCCGAGTTCACGGTGGGCGCCTCGAAGGAGATGGACGGCGCCGCCATCGCGATCAACGAGCAGCGGTTTGCCGCCAACATGACGAGCGTCGTCTCGGCGGATGAGTTCGGGCACGTGGCCGAGGGCAACGTGGGCGAGTTCCTGAAATTCATCCCCGGCATCAGCATGGACTACGGCGGCGGCGATGCGCGCACGATCTCGCTCGGCGGCGCGCCGTCGAACAATGTGCCGGTGACCATCGGCGGCTTCAGTCTCTCCAGCGCCGCCTCCTCGGGGACGAGCCGCACGGTCGAACTGGAGCAGGTGTCGATCAACAACATCGCCCGCATCGAGGTGTATCACTCGCCCACGCCGGAGTCGCCGGGGGCGGCGCTGGCGGGCGGGGTCAACATGGTGCCGCGCGGCGCCTTCGAGCGCTCGAAGCCGGTGCTCAACTGGAGCACGTATTGGATGTTCCGGGACGCGGAGAAAAGCCTGAAGAAGACGCCGGGGCCGACGCGCGACGAGACGTACAAGATCCATCCGGGCCTCGATTTTTCGTGGGTCGTGCCGGTGAACAAGCGCTTCGGCTTCACCCTCTCCGGCGGCCACTCCTCGCAGTACACGATGCAGGACTTTTTCTCCAACACCTGGCGCGGAGCGGGCCAGGCCACGAGCGCCCCCGCCGCCAACGGCACCCCCGGGGCCCTGCCCGACACCACGCCTGACAAGCCCTACCTGACGAACTACACCGTGCGCGACGGCACGAAGCTCACGAACCGCGACTCCCTCGGGGCGACGATGGATTTCAAGCTCACCCGGAACGACATGATCTCGCTGTCATTTCAGTACGCGTACTTCGGCGCCGAGTTCAACAATCGCACGCTCAACTTCGCGATCTCGCGCGTGCTGCCCGGCAACTTTGACCGCTACACGACCAATGGCGACGTCGGGCAGGGCACCATCTCCGTCAACAGCGGCGCGCGTCAGAAGACCGGCACGACCTACATGCCCACCATCGTCTGGCGGCACAACGGCCCGATCTGGAAGGCGGACTTGGGCGCCAGCTACTCCCACTCGAGCAACCACTACCGCGATATCGACAAGGGCTACTTCCAGGCTGCCAACACCCAGCGCACCAACGTCACGATTTCATTCCGCGACATCACCTACATGCGGCCGGGCACCATCACCGTGACCGACGGCACCACCCGCCAGCCCGTCAATCCGTACCTGCTCTCGAGCTACACGCTGAACTCCTCGAGCAGCGACATGATGGAATCGGCCGACGTGCAGCGCGGTGTGAAGGGCAACCTCGGCCGCGATTTCCGCCTCGGCACGATCCCGCTCGCGCTCAAGGTCGGCGCGGACGTCCGCCAGTCGCTCCGTGACATCCGCGGCACGAGCGACCCGTACACATTTGTCGGCAAGGACAAGGTGCGCACGACCACACCCTCGGCGGGCGGCGACGACGGCGCGGAGATCGTGCTCGACGAGATTTTCTCGAAACGCTTCGCCCCGTGGGGCTTTCCCCAGGTCCAGTACCCGAGCAATTACGACTACTGGGAGCTGTACAGCGCGCATCCCGACTACTTCACGCGCGACCTCAACACGGAGTACCGCAACGCGGTCACACGCTCGAAGTACGCGGCCGAGGTGATCTCCGCCGCCTACGTCCGCGGCGATGTGGCGCTCTTCGGCGGCCGGCTTAAACTCGTGGGTGGCGTCCGCGCGGAGCAGACCAACGTAAAAGCCGAGGGCTTCCTCAGCGACCCGACCGGCAACTACCGCCGCGATGCGAGCGGCAACGTGATCCCGCAGCGCGATGCCAACGGGAACATCATCTTCACCGGCACGGGCGTGAACCGGATTCCGGCCCCCACGCTGATCGAGCCCACGACGATCCCGAACCCGGCCGGCGGCGCGGCGCTGTCCAACGCGCTCGCGATCTCCAGGCTCACCTACATCGACCGCGGCCAGCACGTGAACAAGGAGTACCTCCGCTACTTCCCGAGCCTCAACGCGAGTTTCAACGTGCTTGAAAACCTGATCGCACGCGCGGCGTTCTACCAGTCCGTGGGGCGGCCCGATTTCGGCCAGTACGCCGGCGGCCTCACGCTGCCCGACACCGAGCTGCCGGCCAATCCGAACAGCAACCGCATCGGGGTAAACAATGCCGGCATCAAGGCGTGGTCGGCCAACACGACCAAGGTGCGCTTCGAGTACTATTTCGGCCGCGTCGGCCAGCTCTCCATCGGGGCGTATCGCCGCGATTTCCGGAATCTCTTCGCGAGCACCGTGTTTCAGGCCACGCCGGAGTTTCTCTCCCTCTACGGCCTCGATGAGGAGACCTACGGGCCGTACTACGTCGCGACAAATTTCAACACGCCCGGCCTCGTGCGCATGGAAGGCACGGAATTCGACTACAAGCAGGCGCTCACGTTTCTCCCGCAATGGGCGCGCGGCGTGCAGGTCTTTGCCAACATGAGCGCCCAGCGCGCGGTGGGAGACTCCACGGCGAGTTTTAACAACTACCAGCCGCGCGTTTACAACTGGGGCATCAGCCTCTCGCGGCCGAAATACAATGTGCGCATGAACTGGAACTATCGCGGCCGCCGGCGCGGCACCCTCGTCGCCGAGTCGCCTCGCAGCATCGAGGCGGGCACCTACACGTGGCAGTCCAAGCGCCTCTACATCGACCTGAGCGGCGAGTACACGCTGACGAAGCGCATCGGGATCTTCGCCAGCATGCGCAACCTGAACGACGCCACGGAGGACACCGAACGCCGCGGCCCCAACACCCCCGATTACGCCCAGCTCAATTCCCGCGAGGATTTCGGCTCGCTCTGGACGATCGGCATAAAGGGCTCGTTCTGAGCCTGGCGGCGGGGCGCACCGGCACCGGCGGCATTAAGCGTTCGGTGCCGGGGTGGGTGGAAATTTACTGATAAACGATGGCTACGCGCCCGCGATTGCGGTCGCGGGGCGGAGGCGTTGAGCTGGAGGCACGATGAAACCCCCCATCCTCGTCCGCCCCCTGCTGGCCCTGTTGCTGGGCGCCACGGCGCTCCTTTCCCGCGCTCCGGCCGCCGAAGCCACCGCGGTGCCGCCTGTGCCGTCCGATGAAACGCCCGAGCAGCACAACGCCCGCATGAAATGGTGGCGCGAGGCGCGCTTCGGGCTGTTCATCCACTGGGGCATCTACTCGGTGCCCGCCGGGACCTGGCAGGGGAAGCCGATCCCCGGCATCGGCGAGTGGATCATGAACCGCGGCAAGATTCCCGTGGCCGACTACGCGAAGTTTGCAGAGCAGTTCAACCCGGTGAAGTTCGACGCCGACGCCTGGGTGCGCCTCGCGAAGGAGGCCGGCATGAAGTACATCGTGATCACCTCGAAACACCACGACGGCTTCGCGATGTTCAAGTCGGCGGCGAGCCCTTACAATATCCACGACGCGACGCCGTTCAAACGTGACCCGCTCAAGGAACTCGCCGCCGCCTGCCAGAAGCACGGCGTGAAACTCGGCTTTTATTACTCGCAGGCGCAGGACTGGCATCATCGCGGTGGCGCCGCGAGCGGCGGCCAGTGGGACAAGCCCGCGCAGGAGGGCGACATGGACGCGTACCTCCGCGACATCGCCGTGCCGCAGGTGAAGGAAATCCTCACGAACTACGGCCCCGTCGCCGTCCTCTGGTGGGACACGCCGACCAACATGAACCGCGCGCGGGCGGACCTGCTCGCCCCGCTCATTAAGCTCCAGCCCGGTCTCATCACCAACAACCGGCTCGGCGGCGGCTACCAGGGCGACACCGAGACGCCGGAAAACAAGGTCCCGGCCACCGGTTATCCGCGCGATTGGGAAGCGTGTATGACGATGAATGATACGTGGGGCTTCAAATCCGACGATCACAACTGGAAGTCGGGCGAGAAGATCATCCGCACCCTCGTCGACATCGCGAGCAAGGGCGGCAACTACCTGCTGAACGTCGGCCCGACCTCCGAGGGCGAGATCCCCGCGCCGAGCGTCGAGCGACTGCGCCAGGTCGGCGCTTGGATGAAGCTGAACAGCGAGTCGGTCTATGCGACGACGGCGAGCCCGTTCAAGCGGCTCGACTGGGGCCGCGCGACGCAGAAGCCGGGCAAACTCTATCTCAACGTGTTCAACTGGCCGGCGGACGGAAATCTCGTGGTTCCGATGCGCGGCACGGCGAAGAAGGCCTATCTGCTGAGCGCGCCGAAGGTGGCGTTGAAGTTTACGGCTACCCCCGCGGGCCTGCGCGTGCAGGTGCCGGCAGCGGCGCCGGACGCGATCTCGTCGGTGGTGGTGCTCGAGGGCGTCGGCACCGTCGATCCGCTCCCGCCGCCGCCGATCGCGCAGGCGACCGACGGCACGCTGGCGCTCGGGTGCGATGAGGCGGAGTTGGTGGGCAAAGGGCTGCGCGTCGAGGGCAACACGCAGCTCAATCTCGCGGGGTGGAACAGCACCGCGGTGTATCCCCAGTGGGAAGTCCGGATCGACCGGCCCGGCACCTACGAAGTGACGGCGCTCTGGGCGGTGTCGAAGGCGCAGGCCGGCGGCGAATTTGCGCTGACGGTGGGCGATCAGGCCCTCTCGGGCACGATCGCGGCGACTGCGGAGAGTGCGTTCAAGCCGGCCGTCCTCGGCACGGTGACCGTCACCAAGACCGGACCGACGCAGATCACGCTGAAAGCGGTGAAGCTCGCGACGACGGACTTTGCGCGATTCCGCGCGTTGACGCTGAAACCGAAGGCGGCAACGCCGGTGCAGCCGAAGTGAGGTAGCCGGACAGCGCGATGATGTTTGGCGCGTAGGCAGCCCGCTTGCGGGCGCTCTCTGAAATCGGGCGACGGCGCCCAAACGAGCGCCCGCAAGCGGGCGGCCTACCCATGGGTCAAGGCCGGCCTTAACGCCCTACGGACGCGAGGTCTCTGGTTTGACGGTCTTCGGCGAGGTCGTGTCGGCGGCCCACACCGCGCGAATCGCCTCCTCGTCGTCGAGGCCCTCGGGCACGGCGGGGCTGGGCCGGTTGGCGTAGTACCAATACTTGCGATCCACCGGCGAACTCATCGTGCGGCTGCCGGGCATCTGGAGAAAACCATTCGGATCGGTCTGCCGGACCCAGTCCCACGCATAGCGCAGCCAATCGCGACGGTACGCTTTGCTCTGATGGGCGAACCAGGTGATTTCATCGTAGCCCCACACCCAATAACGACCGGAGCCCGCCTGCCCCGGGGTCTTGCTCACGCCCCAGTTGTCGAGTTCCACGAGGTAGGGCAGATGCTCGCAGGTCCAGCCGTTGACCGTCAGGCCGCCTTTGCTCCGCCCATAAAAGCTGTCGATGTACCCGACCTCCAGAATCCCCTCCTGCGGTTTGTCGGTCACTTCCTTGACCCGCAGCGGAAAGGCATGGAAGTCCAGCAGCGGCCGGCCTTGGTACATGAGGCCGCCGCTCGGGACATGGCCGTTGCAGACCACGAGATGGCGGCGGGCGTGCTTGGAGGCATAAAGCCGGACGCGGCTGAGCAGGTATTCCCAGCGCGCATTTTCCCGGTCATTCTTGTTCATGATCTCGACCTGCCCGAAGTGAATGGCCTCGAAGCCCGCGTCGATGTACGACGCCGCCTGATAGTAGAACCAGAGCTGGGTTTCGTTGCGGCTGGCGTCGGGGACGGTGGAGGTCGGGGTCCAGTTGTGGCGTTGTCCCGCGGGATACGTCATGCCGTCGAAGCGGAAATTTCGCGTCTCCACCGGTTGGCCTAGGTCGGTGAACACCCAGTCGGGGATGGGGATCTGTTCGACCTGCGGGCTGACGGTTTCGAAGACGCAGGCTTCCAGCATCGCCTCGGGATCGGCGGCGAGCATCCGGGCGGCGCCGGTCCGCGCGCGGGCCATGTTTTTCAGGAAATCCCCTTCCCCGCCCCAGAGACAAAGGCTGCGCCCGAGGTATTTGGCGCCGACGCTCGTGAGCATCCGGATGTTGCCGTCGAGGTTGCCGTGGCCGTTGAACATCCCCTCGATGGAAATCGAGCGGGAGAGATAGCTCTCCAGCACCGGTCGCGAAATCGTCCGGTCAAACCGATAGTCGCGCACTCCGACGCTGACGGGGGCTGCCGCCGTTTCAGCAGCGAGGGAGCGTGACAGGCTGAGGGAAAAAAGGACCGTGAGGGCGAGCATCACGCGGCTGCCCGGATGCACGAAGAACGGCGATACGCGATGGATCATCATACGTCCCGCCGGTCTGACGGCGGTGGAAGGATTTGACCAGCGTGAGGAGTCCAGCCCGGCAGTCAGAAGAGAACGGACGGGAGCGAGAATAATTGCTTCACTTCCCGGTCGGCGGTCCCCCCGGAGGGCGCGAGCGGGACCTCGCGCCCGGAGTTCTCCGCGCGGTCGGTCACGCCTTCGCGAGACAGCACTGCTTGTATTTCTTACCGCTGCCGCAGGGGCAGGGGTCGTTGCGACCGACCTTCGGCGCCGTGGATTTGAGCGGGGCCGGGCCCTGGCGGACGGGGCGCGTGTAGAGCCAAGTGCCGTTGACGCGGTGGAACTCGGATTTTTCCTGGAGCACGCCCTCGCCGCCGCCCTCGACGGCATAGAAGGCGGTGAAATCCACGAAGGCCATGTCGGGGGTGCGGCCGAGCTCGTGGGCGTGGACGACGAGGCGGGACCACGCCACGGGATCGAGGCCGTCGCCCTGTTCGACGTAAGGGAGATGGGCCGTGGGCTGGTGGGTTTGATGAAGATAGCGTTCGTCGTGCGCGACATGCGCCGTGAAACGCGAGCGCATGAGCTCCTCGGCGGAGGCGGCCTTACGCTGGCCGGCGAGCAGGGGGCCGCAGCAGGTTTCGTAGGGCCGACCCGTGCCGCAGGGGCAGGGTTGGCCGGCTTGAGGTTTGGCGAGTCCGGTGGGCGTTGAGGCCATGGGGCAGACCTAGCGGCGGCAGGGAGTCGATGGCGAGACAGAAGCTCGCGCGGCGGTCATCTCCCGTCTCCGTAGCGCAGGCCGAGGCCGACGTCGGAGTTCGTGAGCGGATCGCGGCTCAGGTAGGGATAGTAGCCGTTGCCGCCTTTTACGTGCGACTCCGCGTAGCTGAAACTGACGGCGAAGTTCCGAACCGGGTCTTCGTAGGTGAGAGTCATGCCGCCGAAGCGCTCGCTGTAGCCGCCGCTGCCCACGGCCATGCCGATCGTGAAGGAGCCGTGGATCTCCGGGCCCTTCCGTTTGAGCTCGGTCTCGGCGATGCGGGCGCGCATGGAAACCGGGATGAAGGTCGGCTGGGCGAGGAGGGTGCGGGCGAGGCTGGCGTTGCCGGAACGCTCGGCGAGGGCGTCGAGCTGGGTGAGCTCCTCTTCGGTTAACAGGCTGAGGCCGGCGGACGCGCGTTCGTCAGCGGAAAGGCGCTGCGAAAAACGCGCCGCCAGTGGAGGGGCGTCGGCCCGCCGGGGCGCCGCCTGGGCCACGAGGTCGCGGCGGTAGAGGGCGTCGAGGATGGCGACTTGGTCGGAGGTCAGGCGGTTAAGACCGGTGGAAGTGCGCTCGGTCGGGCTGAGCGCCGACGAGAGACGCAGGGGCGTATCGACGGCACGGACCGCCGGGCTGAAGAGGGGTAAGACGGCCAGACCGGCGCAGGCGAGCAGGTTTGCCCGGAGCTTCATGGGAGGGGAGGTTGGCGCACAAGGGTCGGAGACTCACGGACAATCGGGTGGGTTCCGCTTTTTTTCCCGGCGGGCTCGCCTCGGGCGGACCGCGGGGTGTAATCCGCGCCATGAGTGCCAAGTCTCCGCGCGCGCCGGCGCTGGGTTTCATCTTTGTGACGCTACTGCTCGCCATGCTCGGCGGGGGGCTCGTCATGCCCGTGCTGCCGGGGTTGGTGACGGAGTTCGAGGGCGGCAATGTCGCCGACGGAGCGCACTGGTATGGCTGGATCGCGTGTGCCTTTGCCCTGATGCAGTTCGTCGGTTCGCCGATCATCGGGGCACTGTCGGACCGCTACGGGCGGCGGCGCGTGCTGCTGATCTCGCTGGCGGGATCGAGCATCGACTACGTGATCATGGCGCTGACGCCGAGCGTCGGCTGGATGCTGGTGGCGCGGATGATCTCGGGGCTGACGGCGGCGGTGCTGGCGACGGCCAACGCCTACGTGGCGGACGTGACGCCGCCGGAGAAACGTCCGCATGCCTTCGGGATGCTCGGGGCGGCGTTCGGGCTGGGCCTGGTGTTGGGCCCGGTGATCGGCGGGTTGCTGGGGCAGATCGACCTGCGGCTGCCGTTCTGGGCGGCGGCGGGGTTCGCCGCGCTCAATTTTGCCTATGGGCTGTGGGTGCTGCCCGAATCGCTGAAGCCGGAAAACCGGCGGGCGTTCGACTGGCGGCGGGCCAATCCCTTCGGGGCGCTGGTGGCGTTGGGGCGGTTCCCGGTCGTGCTGGGTCTGGCGGGCACCCATTTTGTCTCCTGGGTGGCGCAGACCTTGTTACATGCGACGTGGGTGATCTACACGGGATACCGCTATGGCTGGAGCCCCCGGCAGGTGGGCCTGTCGTTTGCGCTGGTGGGCATCTGCTCGGCACTGGTGCAGGCGGTGCTCGTAAAGAGGATCCTGCCCGTGCTCGGCGAGCAGCGGGCCATCGTGATCGGGTTCTGTCTGGCGATCGCGGCCTATGTGGCCTACGGGCTGGCCTCGCAGGGCTGGATGGTCTATGCGATCATCGTCGGCGCCTCCTTCGGAGGTATCGCCGGACCGGCGCTCCAATCCTATATCTCGCGGCACGTGCCGGACAACGAGCAGGGCTCCGTGCAGGGGGCATTTG
>JAPLTR010000354.1 GCA_026398065.1 Verrucomicrobiota bacterium
TCTGCTATACATCTACTCGCATCCGGACATCGACTCCAAAGCCGAACGCGGCTCCGCTGCACATTTTTTCCGGTCTTTTCTCTTTCGCTCCACCAGAGCCGCCAACGATCTTTTCTTCGCGTTGATTCCGCCGCAGTGGCATCACACGCCAGAGCAGTTGCGCGTGATGCGGCCTGTCCCTCTCACGATGTGGTTTTTCTATGGCTATTGCCCTTGGAGGTTTGACGAGTCTGGAGGAGCAAGGGCGGATCTCTCATCGGCTGACCCGCGTTGGGATCCACGCTGCAAGACGGCACAGCCGTGAAATCCCCAGGTTCCGGTTATTGTTCGTCTTTCAGCCACACCCCTGCGGTCAGGCTCCGGTTCACCCCGGCGCAACCTGCGCTCCCGGGGACAAGCACCCTCGTTTTCCGCTGCACTGTTCACGCAGCTATAATGTCCGGGTAAAAGACGATGAGCATTCCGATCATCCTCGCTGACTTTGGTCCCGCGTTCTTCACGTTCCTCTGTATTCTCCTAAGCCTGCCACTCGTTTTTGCGATTGTTTCCATCACCGTCGGAATCCGAAAGAAAGGTGGTCAGCGCTCGATGCTTGGCGTAGTTCTTGGAGCTATCTCGATTGCCGGTGCCGCGTGTTTTCTTTCGTGCGAGCCACCAGACTGGGCGTCGCCGTTTTGGTATCTCGCGGTTTTACCACTGCCGTTGAGCTTGATCGGCTCAGCGCTTTGCCTCAGGAAAAAACAGCCGAATCAGCCGCCCGAGCCAACGGCCGGGCGCGCGCCCGGCCGTGGCTCATCTTAAAACGGAAAAACTGACACCATGACAGAACTGCCGCCACTGCTCCAAACGCAAAAGAAGAAACGCAGCGTTTGGCCGATCGCTGGAATCGTTGTCGGCGTCGTTGTCATGCTGGGATTGGGAGCGTTCTTTGCGATCCGCACGATCGTGGCGTCGGGGATTACCAAGGGACCCGACGCCATGTTTGGGGACCAGCACCTGAAGACGGCGGTTGCGTTGATCGAACTCCACAAGGTGCGCACCGGGCGATATCCGGAAGATTTGCGCAAGCTACAGTTCACGGGACAGTGGGATATGATCGCCGTGCAGAGTGTTCGCTATGTTGCGGCAGCGGACGGCTCCTCCTATTATGTGGAGGTTCAGCGAGGCTGGATTGGCAAGCCCGAACTGAGCATGCCGGCGGAGTTCTGGCGCGGCACCGGATACAATGCGAAACTGGCCGGCTCACCATGAGGAAGCCGAACCAGCGGCCAGAGCCGATGGCGGTGCTGCGCTCCGCCATGGCTCAGCACTGAACGTTGGCCAACCCATGACGTTGCTCGCAAAGCTACTCAGTCGGACGGTGGAGAAAGTCTCGAAGTGTTTTGTCCTCTACGGGTGCTCAGCCGACTTCCCGCAAAGAATCCCGTCTGTGCTGGCGACCGAAGGCTTGGCCACGACTTTGGGCGGGAGGCGAATGCCCAAGATCAGCGAAGGACAAAAGCCATCCAGCTATTCAATATCCGATGGCCGCTGTCGGCTCGACCTCGTTGGATGCGAAGAAGCAGGAACGCAGCTTTTCTACCTCTGGGATTCGTCAGGTTCGAATCCAAGGAACTTGGCAAAGGCGTTCAATGAGCGCGTCACCGCCTGTCTCCTCAAAGGGGGAGTTCGCGTTTGGCATGAAAAAGACTGAGGCGGAGTTCTCAGGGAAGGAGCGGGAGCCAGGGTCCGGGCTGGCGCCCGGCCGTGGCCCGGGTTAGGTCTCAAAAATGAAGATCCTCGTTCCCAAGCTCCTGCTGCATGCGGAAGGGTTCGCCGTCTGTGTCGCGGCGGTGGTCGCCTACCACGCCGGCGGCTTCCCGTGGTGGAAGTTTGCCGTGGGCTTTCTCGCGCCCGATCTGGCGATGATCGGTTATGCGTTCGGTCCGAGGATCGGCGCGGCGACCTACAACGCGGCGCATACCTACGTCGCGGTTGGCCTGCTGTGGCTGGCCGGGCATTTTCTTGCGATTCCGGCACTGTGGCCGCTGGGCCTGATCTGGGCCGGGCATATCGGGTTCGATCGTCTGGTCGGATATGGCCTCAAGTATCCGAGCGACTTCAAGGACACGCATTTGAGCAGGGTGTGACCATCGAGGGCGAAAGCCGCCCAACCGGGAGTCAGAGCCAACGCCACGGTCCGTCAAGGATCGCGCGGCTGCAGGCTCCGCGCCAGCCGGCGCGGTCGCCCAGCGGTGGCATCGGGCAAAATGAAACGCCGCCGGTTTCTCCTCCTCCGCTAGTCGTCGATGCGCGTGAAGGTGAGCGCGACGTGGTCGGGGCCGACGAGCACGAGTTCCGTCTCCGTCAGCGTCACGATCTTGAAGTTGTCCGGGTACCGCCAGCTTTTGGAAATGCGGACGCTGTCACCGTCCTCGCGCCAGGTGATCTCGTTTTTGGCGGAGGCCGGCATGGAGGCTTCGCGGAGCGAGCCCTTGCCCTGCGCGTCGAGGCGGAGGATGAACCGCGCCGTGTAACCGCTGGCGTTGGTCCGCCACGTCCCCACGAGCGAGGGGCGCCGGCTGCAACCGGCGGTGAGGAAGAGCAACGTGGCAAGCAGAAGAGTGAGTGTCTTCATCGGCGGGTCATTTTCTTATAGTGAATGCGGGCGCAGGTCCGGGCGGTGGGCGGTGTGATCTTCGACGAACAAAAAACTCCGGCGGACGGCCCGGGCTGAAGCCTGTTCTTTCGGGCGCGCGGGTTTTTACCCGGGGTTTACCCCTTGTGTCATAAAGACATGAGGATATTTCTCCATATAGATAGTCGCTCAGACCTCAGTATAATGTCAGAGCGCAGAGGCGCGACGCACGGGCACGGGCTCGATTGGCCGAAGGTTGATCGAATCCATCGGCACAGCCGACAAGGACCAGCCGGCATGCCGGTACCGTGCCGTTGGTCAGCCGTGCATCGCGCACCTCAGACAAGTCCCCGCGTGAACCCGGCTTGAAACGGCATCACGCTGCTGCCACGGTCCGTCCCTCGGCCAAAAAAATGTCCGCTAGCAACTACAATTGGATTTGCTTCGAATGTCGCCGTGCGACCCGCCAGCCCAAGACGGCCCGCCGGGTCCCCGTGTGCACCGGCTGCGGGGCCGGCCTGTTTTGCCTTGGCTACAAGGTCGGGCTGCCAAGGAAAGCGGACGTCGGCGGCTGGCGCCGGCTGAGGGTCGACTGCCGGGCACGGACGCTGGCCGCCGCCGCCGCAGAGACCGTTGCGCAGGTCCGCAGGCGGCATGAAACCGAACGGCGGACCGTGCGGCCCGCTGCGGCCGATCGCCGTTGAAGATCCCGGCTGAATGGACCGCGAACATCTCGACGCCCGGGCCAGGAAGATCCGCTCTCATCAGGTGCTGGCCAATTTTCGGCTCCCGGTGCTGGAGGGGTTGCCGTGTTTTGCCCCGATCAGCGCGGTCCGGGTGCCGCCGCAGGAGCAGGTCGTGCTGCGCGCGGCCGCCGCCGCGTGCCTGAGCTACCGCACGCAGCTTGGCTCCGGCTACCTCCGCGACCTCGACGAATTCATGCTCTCGGCGGGGGTTTTTCCGGTCCTGACGGCGGTGGAGAAGCAGTTTTACTTTTCTCCCGGCATCGAGGAGGAGCCGCTGCTGGCCTTCTTCAGCTGGAGCATCGAGAGCTGTCACGCGCTGTTCTGGGCCCTGGGCCATTTGGACGGGCTGGCTTATCCGGATGCGGCGACTCACACGGATCGGTTGTTCCACCTGTTCTTCGCCGGCGAGTTGGACGAATTCCGCCAGAAATCGAAGCTCCGATCAGCCGCGGCCATTTTGGATGCGGCCGATCTCTACTACCGCTACCGCGCGATCTGTCAGCGCGCAGCCGAACAGGGCGAAATCCCTCCGGGCATGCTGGACCCGACGATTGTACAGGTGCGCTACGCGGCGTTGCTGTGGCTGGTCGGCCGGGGGAAATGGGAAGAGGTCCAAAGCCTTGCCTAGTTCCCCACCCGCCCGTGCCGCGCGCCGACGCGGAGGGCCGGCGCCGTCCCTCCGTACTTTCCCCCGTCCCCGGGCCAAAAAATTTGCTTTAAGCGCTTCGAATTCTGGTCGAAGAAAAAGGCGGACGGCTGTTTCGGGTGGGTCGCGGGGGCTCGGTTGCGCCCGGTGGTCGCCAGTCGCGGCCGTCGCTGTCGGTGTCCACCACGATTTTTTCCACATCCATGAAACTCGTCCGTTCCGGTCTCCTCGCCCTCTCCCTCCTCCTCGCCCCGGGTCTCCTCCCGGCCCAAACCGCCGGTGCCGGCCTCAATTCCCTGCCGCCCGCCCTGCGGGCCGCGGTCCAATCCGGCAACGCCTCCGCCGTCCAGCAGGCGATCTCCACCCTCTCCGCGGGGAATCCCCAGCGGGCCGCGACCCTCGCCTCCCAAGTCGTGACCGCCGCCGAGCAGATGCTCGCCACCAACCCCCAGGGGGCGATCCAGGCGGCCTCGGCGGCGATCGCGTCCATCCAGGCTCAGGGAGTGCAGCAGTCCTCCCCCACCCAGACCCAGACCGTCCTGACGACCGCCGCCCGGATTTTTGTCAACCCGGCAGTCCAGAGCGCCTCGCCCACTGCCGTCGCGCAACTGGCCACCGCCACCCTGCAGGCCGTCGCGACCACGGGCAACGCCACGCTCACCGCCACCGTCGCCAACTCGGCCGTCTCGGTCGCCGAGCGCCTCCTCGCCACCGACCCGGGCGCCGCCGTCCAGCTCGCCCAGTCCGCCGTGCAGGCGGTCAACACCGCGCCCGTCCAGCAGGCCTCGCCGTCGAACGCCCTGAGCGTAGCGACGACCGCCGCGCGGATCGCCGCCAACCCCGCCGCCCAGTCAGCCGCCCCCTCGGTCGTCGCGAACATCGCCACGAATGCCGTGCAGATTGCCACGAACCCGACCGTGTACCAGTCCAGCCCCAGCGCCGCCCTGGGCGTGATGGCCAACGCGTACTCCGCGGTGAACTCGACCCCGGTCAAGGCCACGACGCCGTCGGCCGCGCAAACGGTGACGCAGGCGCTCATCGCCGCCAGCACCAACCCCCAGCTCGCCACCGCCAACCAGACGAATGCCACCCAGATCGCCCAGATTCTTAGCAACAACACCCCCGGCAACCAGACCCCCGTGGTCAACACGAACAACGCTCAGTCGGCCCAAACCCCGCGCACTGAGTTCAACCAGTCGCAGGGCACCAGCATCTCTGGCGGTCCGACGGAATAAT
>JAPLTR010000217.1 GCA_026398065.1 Verrucomicrobiota bacterium
ATCCGGCCTAGAGTACCTTGATCCTCCTTGATCTGGTCGGATTTACTCGGTTTTGGTCGGTTTTTCCGCGGAGGTGGCGGTTAGGGGCCGTGGCGGGGGAGCGGGCGGGCGCGGTGGAGAACGGACGGAAGGCGGTTGAAACGTGGAGCCCGCGGAGAACGCAGAGGTGAACTGGCCCGGACCCAGCGAAGACCGGTCGCGGGCTCGCGATGGCGCTGGCACCCGCCGGCTTTGGTCTGGTCTCCTCCGCGCTCCCCGCGGGCTCCGCGTTTCCCTTCCGACGAGGGAAGCCTTCTGCCATCTGCGTGCAGCGGCGCGATCCGCGGGAGGCTTGATCTACCTTGATCCACCTTGATCTGGTCGGATTTACTCGGATTTGGTCGGATTTTCCGCGGTGGGCGCGGGTGGGGGCGGAGAGAGGTGGAGGCAGGGAATTGCCGGCCGGGGAAAGGCGGGGGCCTGGATTCTGGAAACCGAACCGGTCCCGCGAGCCGGAGGTCAACGAATGCGGTGTGGGGGCACCCCGCCACCAGCTATCGCCGGAATAGCCGGACCCATGGGCGTCCGGCCGGGCGTTCCGCGGGAGGCTTGATCGGGTTGGATGAGGTCGGATCTGCCTTGATTCACCTTGATCGGGTGCGATCTGGCCGGAGGCCGCGGGGCGGGGAGGTTTGATCGGGCCAGACCGGTGGCGGAAGGCGTGGTGGGCCCGGGCCGCAGGCGCGCGGTGGCCCCGGCGGAACGCGGCGGCGTTTCGCGACGGGGGCGATCCGGGGCGAGGCGGGTTCATCGGGGGGATGGTTGGAGGGTGAAGCCGAGGATGCCACCGGTAATATTTAAAATCAACACTAAAATTGATTAAAAGAACATGTGTTTGAACCGGCGGCGGACGTAATTTGATCGAATCACCGGCGGTCACGGCCAATGTGAGATGAATAAGACATGAAAGACCCGCGTGCAGGAGCCATCGCTCTGGTTTTGATCGGTTTGGTCCTGGGCGGAGTCTGGCTTTTACGTCGCGAATTCCCGGGACTTGACGAGGACAACAGCTTGAAGAACGAAAATGTGGCGTCGCATTTTGTACACGATGCGATGCGGCCACAACTGGAGGCGTTTCGCAGGGATTTCGGTCGCTTTCCCTCCACGCAAGAGGGACTGGGGGCGCTGGTCCGATGTCCCGCCGGAGAGGAAAGCCGGTGGCGCGGGCCTTACAGTGTAGCACTTCCGCCAGACCCATGGGGAAGTCCGTGGCAGTATCGTTGTCCGGCCTCAAAGAGTGAGTCAGACTATGATTTTTGGAGCCTGGGCCCTGACAGGGTTCTCAGCCAAGATGACATCGGCAATTGGAGTGAGCGAAAACGCTAAGCCAACATGAACTTCAATTCCCTCGTCACCCGTCTTGAGCTGAACCTGCTGCCGGTCGTGCGGGCGGAGGAGGCGCGGCTGCGGGCGTCCGGGAAGTTTACGAGCGTGGAGGTGTTTTCCCTGCGTCACGCCGAGTTCGTCCACGCGTTGGGCATCGCGTGCCGGCCCACGTGGGCCGCGATCGATTTGGAGCGGCTTAGTTTCGGCGCCGTCCTGAACGAAATGTCCGGCCTGTCCGGTCGAATCGACGTCCAGTGGTCCCAAAGTTTCACGCCCCGTACGGGAACGGGATATGTGAAACGGGAGACGGACGGGTTTCACAGCAATCTGACAACGGAGGTTGAGCTCGCGCGGTTTGAAGCGCGCTGGCGGCGCCCGGCTCGGCGGTTCGTTCACGTCGCCGAACGTGGGAGGCCCTCGCCCTGGCTGGTGCGGTGGCTGCGTGGCGCGCCGCATGACCTGTACGGAGGGAAGGACGATGCGACGAGTCCCACCTCGCCAAGCCGAGTTGGTGCGTTGTAGTCTTTCACCAGCCCTCCATGCGCCGGCTTTCCTCCACCGACACGAAATTCTTCAAGCGCGTTCTCCCCAAGGTGGCGTACGGGCTCGCGCTGGTCGTGGCTGTTGTCGCGGCGATCTGGATGCTGCGAGAGGGGCGGTTTGTCGGTAAATTGGTTTTTGTGCCCGTCGGCATTGCGGCCGTGGGATTGTTGATCGGTGGCCTGTTTTGCGATTTGGTCGACGAAGTGTGGGACGATGGCGATGCGTTGGTGGTGCGAGATGCCGGAGTTGAACGGCGAATACCCTTTTCAGCGATCCGGGAGGTAGACCACTCAAGTCTGCAAAATCCTCCGACCATCACCCTGACTCTCGGTGAACACACCCTTTTCGCGACAAGCATCACTTTTATGGTGGATACGGATCAGGTCCGTTTTTTCGGCCCCCGCAGCCGGGTATTCGACGAGATTCGCAGCCGCATTGCCCGGGAGGAAAAAGGGCGGCATGCCTAGGGTCGCCTACGTCGATGTCGATGACACGTTGGTCCGCTCCGTTGGAACCAAGCGCATTCCAATGGTCAGTGTGGTGCGCCATGTCCGGGCGCTGAAGGAGGAAGGTTGGGAACTCTATTGCTGGAGCAGCGGTGGCGGCGACTACGCGAAAGCTACGGCGGAGGAACTGGGCATCGCGGCGTGCTTCGCAGGGTTTCTCCCGAAGCCAGATATCATGATCGACGATGTGCAGCCGCAGTCGTGGTCCTTCCTTCGGGTGATTCATCCGGCGGAGATCAACGAGCCTGACCCGAAGCGCGAGCCAGCGTCCGATGGCGGGGCGCAGCGCTGACGCCTGCAAAGAAAAACATGTCGATGGGAAGACCAGGTGATAGTCCGCTGACGGATCTCTTGCAGTGGGACCTGCCCTCCGAGTTTCCGCAGGACGTCACATTGATGCTTTTGCGGCTGAAAAAAGAGTCCGCGGACGAACTGCTGCGTCTACCCGACGATGCGGCTTGGTGGAGCTTGCCGGAGAAGCACGAAGAAGGACGGCGGTATCTGCTGGCGACACTTGAACGGCGCGGAGTCGACACCACATACTATCGATCACTCGCACAGCAGAAGCCCATAACGAAGCGGAGATGGTGGCAGTGGTGGAGCTGAAGAAAGAAGCGCAGGCAAACCGGGTGAGAGGACTTTCATCGGAACATGATCCGCATTAGTTGACCCGGCTGAAATACGCGCGGCCGTTGCGTGAAAATCGCAGCGCAACGCTTTCGACGTACTTTCCTTTGTGGACATCGGCAGAGCCGCCGTGGGAGGCGATCATGGTCTGAGGGTGATGCTGGCAGCCTTGGCGGCGCGGACGGAGAGGATGGAAAAATCGCGCGGGATTGGAAGCCAGTCCGGCTTGAAGATGCCTCTCACCGGGCTGACACAGGGGTGTCGCCAGCGTGCGGCTGATCGAAGACCCCGACAAACATGCCCTTCCGTCCGCCCAAATCCGGTTACTCTCCACCGATCCGACGTGCCTGTTCGGAGCCAGCTTCGGAGCAGAAGCCCTTTGGTGCAGTGGCCCGGTTTGTCGTGGGGTTCGGCTTTTGCGGAATCGTCACGTTTGTCGGAGGCCTGCTGCGCGCAGGGGTGCCGGCAACGGGATCGACCGTGGGCGCGGCTGGGGTGGTGGGGATATTGTTCGGACTGGTGGGCGGGATCGGGGTGGCGCGAGGCGGCCGCTGGGAAAAATTTGTCGAGGGGTTTCTCTCGGGTGGGTTCTTTTAAGGCGTGCCGGTGGGGGGCGGGGTTCTGCCCCGGCGGCATTTGCTGCGGGATCACGTTTCCGGTGGAGCGCCTGCGAGCAGGCGGCCTACCCGGCGGTCGGGGCCAGGCGAGGAGCCGTCACCCGAAGATCTTACCGCGGTTGAACTGCCAGACGGCGAGGGTCATCACGACGGCGGTGATGCCGCCGAGGATGCCGAGGATGGGGAGGAGCTGGACGAAACTCTGGCCGGCCCAGAGGACGGCGCTGAAGCCTTCCATCGACCAGTAAACCAGCGTGAGCTTGCTGAACTGCTGGATGAAGAGCGGCATCAGGCTGATCGGGAACCACGCACCGCCGATGGCGCTCATCAGCATGATGAGGAAGGTGGCGAGGCCGCTGGCGGCCTCGGGCGAGGGCGAGACGGCGGCGAGCAGCATGCCGAAGGAGGTGCAGGCGGCGGCTGCGAAGATGCAGACGAGGACGAGGAGCGGCAGGTGGGGCAGGATCTCGATGCCGTAAAGCCAGCTCGAGGCGAAGAAGAGCACGACGAGCTGCACGAGGCCGAGGGTGATACCGTAGAGAAATTTGCTCCACAGGATCTGCGCGCGGGTGACGGGCGCGGCGAGGAGGCGCTGAAAGATCCCGGCGTCGCGTTCGCGGAAGAGGCTCGTGGCCGAGGCGCTGAGGGCGAAGAGGAGAAACTGGATGCCCCAGCCGCCGACGAGGCTGGTGGCCATGGGGCTCTTCACGTTGGCGCCGACGACCTGTTCGGCGTCGATGCGGACGAGTTTCGCGAAGAGATCGGCGGCTGCGGACTTGGCGGCGGGGGTGGGGGGCGTCGCGGGAGCCGAGCCGGGGGCCGCGGCGGGCGCGGAGGCGGCGGGAGGGGAGGGGGTCTTTTCCGGCTTCGTCAGATCGCTCAGACCGAAATCGCCGGCGGCGAGGCGGCGCTGGGTTTCCTCCTTGTCGCCGCCGTAGGCGGTGTTCATGGCGGTGGCGATCGCGCCGTTGAACTGGTCGAAGCGTTTTTCGCCGAGGGCTTTTTTGGCGCGGGCCTGGAGGGACTGGCCGATGAGTTCGGGGACGTTGGCGAAGATTGTCTTTTGGAGGAGGCCGTTGACGGTCTGGGTTTCGATTTCGTTGCGGGGGTTGGAGAGGAACTTCAGGTGGAGGCCGAACTCGGAGTCACTGATGAGGTCGGCCGGGAGGACGAGGGCGAAACGGAAATCGGCGCCGGGCTGCTGCATGAGCGGACGGAGATCGGCTTCGGTGAGGGGGCGCCGGGACTTGTCGGGGTTGATGAACTCGGTGATGACGCGGAAGCTTTTTTCCGATTTGAGCGCGGTGACGAGCTTGGCGGCGGCGGGGCTGGCGCTGGCGTTGACGACGGCGACGGGGATGCCGTTGGGGCCGGAGTCCTTGCGGTTCACCCCGAAGATCTGGCCGAAGAGGGCGATCATCGCGAAGGGGATGATGAAGGTGAGGGAGACCGCGGCCTTGTTGCGGCGGAAATTGAGGAAGTCTTTCCGGAGGAGGGCGAAGATGGAGGACATGGTGGATTTTCGATTGGGGAATTTCGATTTTCGATTGGTTCGGAGCCGATCAGGCGTCGCGGAGGTTGCGGCCGGTGAGGTGGAGGAAGAGGGCCTCGAGGGTGGGGCGCTGGCTGGTGAAGAGGCGCGCGGGGAGGTCGAAGGATTCGGCGAGGAGGAAGAAGGCGGAGAGCTTCAGGTCGGGGCGCGGGCGGAAGCGGTGCGTGCCGTCGGCGGTGGCGAGTTCGCCGTGGGCGGGGAGGCGGGCGGCGAGCGGGGCGGTGGCGGGCGTGGCGGGGAAGCGGATCTCCTCCTCGAAGGGGAGCTGGGTGAGGAGTTCGTCGAGGGTGCCGAGGGCGTGGAGTTTGCCGTGGTCGATGATGCCGACGCGCGAGCAGAGGCGCGTGGCCTCCTCCATGTAGTGGGTGGAGTAGATGATGGTGAGCCCCTCGCGGTTGAGGCGCTCGAGGTATTCGAAGATGGCGTTGCGGGACTGGGGGTCGACGCCGCCGGTGGGTTCGTCGCAGAGGAGGAGCTTGGGGCGGTGGAGGAGGGCGGCGACGAGGTTGAGGCGGCGCTGCATGCCGCCGGAGAAGGTCTTCACGGGGTCGCGGCGGCGGTCGGCGAGCTGGACGGCCTCGAGGGCGGCGTCGATGCGGGAGCGGAGGTCGGTGCCGCGGAGGCCGTAGAGTTCGCCGAAGATGCGGAGATTTTCATCGGAGCTGAGCTCGGGGTAGAGGGCGATGTGCTGGGGGACGAGCCCGAGGCCGAGGCGGGCGCGCGAACTGGCGGCGGTGAGCGGCTCGCCGTCGAGGGTGAGCGTGCCGGCGTCGGGGGCGCGCAGTCCGGCGACGAGCGACATCGTGGTGGACTTGCCCGCGCCGTTGGGACCGAGGAGGCCGAAGAACTCGCCGCGGCGGATCTCAAGGGAGACGCCGTCGAGGGCGGTGAGGGGGCCGTAGCGTTTGGTGACGGAGGTGAGGGAGAGCATGGGAAGGTGGCGGAAGGCGAGAGGCGGGGCAGAGGGCGGCGGAGGGAGAACGGAGAGCAGGAAGTGAGCGGGCGGGTGGCGGAGTGCGATTTATTCCGGGTGAACAGTAGCAGATCGTGGGCGGGTGCGCATCGCGCGGAGGTCACGGGCGGGGTCATGCGGGGGCATGACTTTCTTCCTATATCGCCAAGGCGGGCGGTCGTGGTAAGGTGACGGCGATGTCGCAGTCCTCCGTCGAAAAACACCACCGCACCGGCAGCCTCTACGGCGCGTTTGCGTACGGGAGCGTCGTGCTCACGTGCTACGCGGGGTTTTTCGCGGGGCAGCGCTACTACACGTCGGAGTGGATGGTGCCGGTGGTGTTTGCGCTCGGGGCGCTGTACGTCGCGCTGGGGATCCTGGGGGCGGGCTACCAGGAATGCGCGGGCCGCGTGCGGCAGCTCCCGGGATATTTTTGGGTTCAATGCACGCTGCTGACGGCGATCGTGCTGCTGAGCCCGAGCCGGGGCTTTATGGGGATCGTCGTGCTGCCGGTGATGAGCCAGGCGGTGTTCGACCTGCGGCCGCGGACGGCGACACTGATCGGGCTGTACCTCTTCGGGCTCAATATCGCGATCTGGGGCGTGCCGTTTGGCTGGGAGGCGGCGCTGCAGGCGTTGGTGAACTATTCGGCGGGGTTTGCCTTCACGATCGCGTTTACCCTCGTCACCAAGCGGGCGCTGCTGGCGCGCGAGCGGGAGCAGAAGCTGCGGGAGGAGGTCGAGGCGGCGAACCGGCAGTTGCGCGAGCAGGCGGCGCAGCGGGAGGAACTCGCGACGACACGGGAGCGCAACCGCGTGGCGCGCGAAATCCACGACGGCGTGGGGCACTATCTGACGGTGGTGAAGACCCAACTCGACGCGGCGGTGGCGCTGATGCCGACGCAGCCGGACAAGGCGAAGGAGATTGTGACGAAGGCCGCGAAGCTCGCGGGCGATGCCCTCGACGACGTGCGGAGCTCGGTGGGCGAACTGCGGACGGATGTGGCGCGCGCGCCGCTGCCGGAGGCGTTGCGCGCGCTGACGCAGGAGGCGGGGCTGCCGGTGACGGTGCGCGTCGAAGGCGCGGCGCGGGCGCTCGCGCCGGGGATCGAGCACGCGCTGTTCCGCTCGGCGCAGGAGGGGCTGACCAACATCCGCAAGCACGCGGCGGCGTCGGCGGCGGAGGTGGCGTTGGATTTTCGGGCGACGGGGAAGGTGCTGCTCGCGGTGACGGACAACGGCCGGGGCGCGGGCGCCGCGGCGGGCCCGGGCGCGCCTGGTTTCGGATTGAAGGGAATCCGCGAGCGCATCGAGGTGCTCGGGGGGCGCGTGGAGTCGGGCAACCGGAGCGACGGGGGGTTTGCGCTGACGATCGAGGTGCCCGCATGAAAAAGCTGAAGCTCATGCTGGTCGACGACCAGTCGCTGTTTCGCGAGGCGCTGCACACGCTGCTGGGCCTCCAGCCGGATTTCGAGAGTGGGGCGGAGGCGGAGAACGGCGAGCGCGCGGTGGCGCTGGCGAAGACGCACCGGCCCGACGTGATCCTGATGGACCTGCGCATGCCGGTGAT
>JAPLTR010000234.1 GCA_026398065.1 Verrucomicrobiota bacterium
GTCGGGCTCTCGATGCGGACCTCGTGCTCCAGCACGGCATTTTCGGTCCCCACCCGGGCCGCCAGCGCGGCGACTTCATGGTGGCGGATCGCCTCCAGCAGCGTGCCGCCGACCATCATGCGGGAAAAACCGAACAGCGCCTCGGCCGCGCGGTTGGCGAGCGCGATGCGGCCGCGGGCATCGAGGACCACGAGGCCCTCGATCATGCTGTCGAGCATCGCCTCCAGCCGCGTGGTGTGGGCATGTAACAACGCGTCATGCGCCTCATTCAGGCAGGCGATCTCGGCCTCGTGCCGCGCCTTCGTGGCCTGGAGGCGCCGCCACACGCTCCAGCCGGCAAAGGCGAAGGCGGCACAAAGGACTGGATAGATGAATTCGAACATGGTCACAACACCGGCGCCGGCGCATTGACGCCAGCTCGCATCGGCTCATCGGCATCCGAAAACGCCCCCGAGGTCAACGCGCACCCGCGCCCGGCCGCCCGTCGTTTCATCCCCCCTCACTCTTCCGCGAGGAAACGGTACCCCACGCCGCGGATGGTTTCGAGGAAGCGCGCGGTGTCGCCCAGCTTCTCGCGCAGGCGCCGCATGTGGGTGTCCACGGTGCGGCTGTCGATCGGGTTCTCGTAGCCCCACACGTCCTGTAGCAGCCGCTCGCGCGTCTGCACGCGGCCCCGGCGGCGGGCCAGCAGCTCGAGGAGCTTGAATTCCGTCGCCGTCAGCACCACGGCCTCCCCGGAGATTGTCACCTGATGGCGCGGCACGTCGATCTCCAGCTCCGCAAACCGCAGTTGCGCCACGGGCTCGTCCGCCGCCTTCACGCGGGCCAGGAGCTTCTTGATGCGCAGCACGAGCTCGCGCGGGCTGAAGGGCTTCGTGACGTAGTCGTCGGCCCCCAGTTCCAGGCCCAGTACTCGGTCCATCTCGGACGCCTTCGCGGTCAGCATCAGGATCGGGATCATCGCCGTCGCCGGATCGCGGCGGAGGATCTTGCAGACCTCCAGGCCGTCGACCTCGGGCAGCATGAGATCGAGGACGATGAGCGCCGGCCGCTCGTCGCGGGCGGTCGTGATGGCGCGGGCGCCGTCCTTGGCGAAGATGGGCGTGTAGCCAGCCTCCTTCAGTTTAAAGCCGAGCACTTCGAGCGCATCGGGTTCATCGTCAACGACCAGGATTTTCGGCTTCATTCGTTTTCTGTCCGGAGTGCCGGATGTCTTTGGCTTCGTAGAGATAGACGACCTCTTCCGCAATGTTTGTCGCGTGGTCGGCAATCCGCTCGATCGCCTTCGAAATCACCATGAGGTGCAGGCAGCGGGTGATCGTCGCCGGCCGCTCGACCATGTAGCTCGACAGTTCGCGGTGGAGCTGGCGGTTGAGGTCGTCCACGTCGCTGTCGCGCGGGATGACGGCGCGGGCCTTTTCCGGCTCGCGGTTCACAAACGCCGTGATGGCGTCGCGCAGCATCTCCAGCGACATCGTGGCCATGCGCGGAATGTCCACGTAGGGCTTGAGCTGGGGCTCGCTGCCCAGGTCGATGGCCCGGCGCGAGATGGTCACCGCCTCGTCGCCCACGCGCTCCAGGTTCTGCGAGATCTTCATCGCGACCGTGATGAGGCGGAGCTCGGTGGCGAGCGGGGCCTTGGCCAGCAGGTGGAGGGCGGTGTCGTCGATCTCGATCTCGTATTGGTCGAGGATGTTGTCGTCCGCCTGGACCTGCAGCCCGAGCGCGTCGTCGCGCTCGACGAGCGCGCGGATGGCCCGTGCGACCGCCGACTCGGCGTGGCTCGCCATCGCGAGGAGGCTCTCCTTGAGATGGGTCATTTCAGTATTGTAGTGCGTCATGGCGGTGAGGTCAGCCGAAGCGACCGGAGACGTAGGCTTCGGTCTGGGGGTTGGCGGGGTTGGTGAAAATATCGCGGGTGGCGGCGTACTCGATCAGTTTTCCCATGTAGAAAAACGCCGTCTTGTCGGAGCAGCGCGCCGCCTGCTGCATGTTGTGCGTGACGATGATGATCGTGAACCGCGAGCGCAGGTCCTGGATCAGCTCCTCGACCTTCGCGGTCGCCACCGGATCCAACGCGGAACAGGGCTCGTCCATCAGGATCACCTCGGGCTCGACCGCGATGGCGCGGGCGATGCAAAGGCGCTGCTGCTGTCCGCCGGAAAGGCCGAGTCCGCTCGCATCGAGGCGGTCCTTCACCTCGTCCCACAGCGCGGCGCCGCGCAGGGACTTTTCCACGATCGCATCGAGGCGGGACTTGTCGGTGAGCCCCTGCAGGCGGAGGCCGTAGGTGATGTTCTCGTAGATCGATTTCGGAAACGGATTCGATTTCTGAAAGACCATGCCGACCCGCTTGCGCAATTCGATCACGTCGACGTCGTGCTGGTAGATATCCACGCCGTGGATCTTGATCGTGCCGCGGGCGACGCGCGTGCCGTCGATCAGGTCGTTCATGCGGTTGAGGCAGCGGAGCAGCGTGGACTTGCCGCAGCCCGACGGCCCGATGAAGGCGGTGACCTTCTTCGCATCGATCTTCAGATTGATGTCATGCAGGGCCTGCGTGGTGTTGTAGAAGAAATCGACGTGGTCGATCTCCACGAGGGTCTGGGCGGGCGGGGCGGCGGGCGTGCCCGGCGCGGTCGGGACCGGCGCGCTCATCGTGGGCGCGCGGACGACGGGGTCCGCCGGGACTTTCAACAGGGAGGACGCGGGAGGAGGAGTGTCCATGAGGATGGGAGCGTGAGTTACCATTTGTAGCGGCCGCGAAGGTGGTTGCGGAGAACAATGGAACTGGTGGCGATGAGCGCCACCACCAGGAGAAACACGAAGGCCGTCCCGTACTGGACCCGTTCGGTGTACTCGTTCTGCGGGATCTTCGAGCTGACGACGTAGATGTGGTACGGCAGCGCCATCACGCCCTGGAAAAAGAAGTCGCCCGCCCTGGCCACCTCCCACGGGAGCTTGTCGCGCACGACATAGGCCGCGGTGAACATGATCGGGGCCGTCTCGCCCGCGACGCGGGCGATGCCGAGGATCGACGAGGTCAGGATGCCGGGCAGCGCATAGGGGAGCACGTTCTTGCGGATCGTCTGCCACTTCGTCGCCCCGAGCGCGAGCGAGCCCTCGCGGAAGCCCTTCGGGACCGCCTTGAGCGACTCCTCGCTCGCGGTGATGACCACGGGCAGAACCATGAAGGCCAGCGTGAACCAGCCCGCGAGCAGCGACACATTCCACCCGAAGAAGATCACAAACATGCCGAAGCCAAAGAGGCCGAAGACGATCGAGGGCACGCCCGCGAGATTGAGGATGGCGAGCCGGATAAAGCGGATGAACATCCCGTCGCGCGCGTATTCGTTGAGATAGACCGCCGCGCACACGCCCAGCACGAGGGCGATGGACATCGACCCCACGACCAGCAGCACCGTGCCCACGATGCACGGAAAGATGCCGCCCGCCGAGTACACATAGCTCTCGGTCTTCACTTTCTCGACCGCGGGATGCTGCTGCTTGAAGGCGCGGAACTCCTGGTCGCCCATCTCGTGTTTCTTGCCCTCGAACTCGAAGACATAGAGCGACTCCGGCGCCGCGGTGAGAAACGTCGTGTTGATGAACGGCGCCTCCGCCTTGAACACCGTGCCGGCGCCCTTGAAAAAGATCGTGCCGAAAATCCCCAGGCCGCAGCAGAGCACGAGGTAGGTGGCGCCACGGAACAGCCAGAACGTCACGCGCTCCGAACGGCGCGCGATGTTGGGCTGGCTTTGGAAGAGATGGGAGCCTGCGTTCATGGGGTCAGCCGATCGAGATCCGGTATTTGCGCACGATGCCCTGGGCGACGTAGTTGATGATCAGGGAGAGGATGAACAACACCAGCCCCACGACGAACAGCGCGCGGTAGTGGATGCTGCCGCGCACCACCTCGCCCATCTCCTGGGCGATGATGCCGGTCATCGTGTGGACGGGCTGGGTGATCACGGCGAGGCCGGCGGAGAAATCGGGGATCGCGATGCGGTTGCCCGCGCAGAGGAGCACGACCATCGTTTCGCCGATCACGCGGCCCAGGCCCAGCAGCACGGCCGAGACGATGCCCGACAGCGACGCCGGGACGATGATCTTCACGATCGTCTGCAGGCGGGACGCCCCGAGGGCGAACGACGCCTCCTTGAAGGCCCGGGGCACGTTGTTGAGCGCGTCTTCGGCCAGCGTGAAAATCGTCGGCACCGCGATCACCGCAAGGAGACAGCCCGCGGTGAGGATGTTCAGCCGCTCGCTGTAGGGAAACCCGGGGAACCACGAGAGCCAGGAGACCTGCGACAGCGCCCGCAGCGCCTGGCCGAGGATCGCGATCCCGAAGAAGCCGAGCACGACCGAGGGAATGGCCGAGATGAATTCGATGCAGGGCTTGATGAAGCGCTGCTCCGTGACGGTCGCGATCTGGTTGACATAGATCGCCGCCCCGACGCCGAGCGGCACGGCCAGTACCAGGGCGACCAGCGACACCATCAGCGATCCCATCAGCAGGGGGATCACCCCGTACCAGTCCTGCCAGAAACTGGCCGTGAGCCACTCGCGCCCGAACACAAACGCCGTGAAGGCCTGCCACAGGGGCACCGGACGGGTATGGTCCCACGTTTCAAGATTCTTCTCCACGACGGGCAGCCCCGCGACGTAGGTCCGGGCCAGCTCCTTGAACCGGCCCATCCGTTTTTCCAATTCGTCCGTGGGCAGCTTCGGCGCGGCGTCGAGGACGGCGGTCAATTGGCGGGCAAAGGTCCGGCTGACCTCCTTGTACGCGGGCAGGGTTCCGAGCAGCGGCTTCAGCTCCTCGGCAAAATTGATCTGCTCGATCTTCACTTTCGCCGCGTCCTCGGTCTTCCCCTCGGCCAGCAGCTGCAGGCGCTCTTCCCGTTTGTCCCCGTTGACGAGGAACTTGGTCTTGATCGCCGTGGCCTGCTCGGTGAGGTCGGAAACCATCGACCGGACCGGATCGACGGCGCTGCCAAATTTGTCGGAAAATTCGTCGAAGCCGGCCAGCGCGGCGTTGGCCGCTTCCAGCGAAAGCTTCTTTTCGTTCATGTAATGGTTGAGCTGGCGCAGCCGCAGGTCGGCCAGATAGCGCGAGAGCGCCGAGTGGTCGTCCTGCGCCGTGCGGATGAAGTCGACGTACTCGAGGCCCGCCAGGCGATAGACGTGCAGGTTTTCGCGGTTCTGGCCGAAAAAGCCGAAGCCCTCGCGGGCGAGAAAAATCGTGATGAGCGTGAGCACGACGACCGCCACGAACGCATTGCCACCGAAGAACGCCTTGATCGTGTCGTCCAACGTCAACCCCAACAACCTCAGACGCTTCTTCGTGACGGCGAAGACGGCGGGTGTGGTGGTGGGTGCGTTCGGGTTCATATGTCTGCCGAGAAAGACGGCGGCGGGGCAAGCCAGGGTCAAGCGGGGCACTGTTACATTCCAGTGACGCGGGGTCCTGGGGCTGGTTTGGGATCCACCGGAGGCGGTTTTCAGTCGTCGGGTGTCGGGCAATAAGGTCGGAACTGGTCGGATTTGGTGCGATTCGCCCGCCGCCGGGCGCCCCTCCCCCGCGAACGCCCCCGCCAGGCCCGGCAGGCCAGCCCCTCCCCCGGTCCTTCGGCCCTCCACCCGCTCCGCGAGTACCTTGATCCACCTTGATCTGGTCGGATTTGGTCGGATTCGGTCGGATTTACCCGATGCACGGGGGGCGGCGGATCGGGCGCCTGGGCGGAGCCCGGCCCATCTGACTGGGCGGAGCTGGGGTGTCGCCGTCGGCCGTCCGGCGCCCCGGGCAACGGGCTTTTCCGGCGAGACGGGGTCGGCGGCAGACGACGACCCGGTCCGCGGGTGGCTTGATCCACCTTGATCTGCCTTGATCTGGTCGGATTCGGTCGGATTTGCCCGCTGCCGGCGGGCCGGCCGGTTTGATCGAACCGGCCGCGCGGCGGCCCCCCGGCAGGGCTCATCCCGGGGTGGCCAGGGTCGCCCGCGCGCAACGCAGGGGCGTTTCGCGACGGAGAGGCTCCGGATCGATCTGGGTTCATGAGCGGCACAGAATTGACAGCGAGATCGATCATACTCATTTAAATATAATAATCAATCTTAAATGTTGACTTAAACAACTATCCTCACCAAAGATCTTTTCCCGCCGACCTTCCCGCCCCTTCCGGGACGATTTCGCGCGCCCCCGGATTTCCGCGGAGTGCGCCGGGCCGCCGTTTTTGCGTTGAAACGCCCCCGCCTTCGCTCGCATCACAAGGTGTCCCCGGCGCCCGAGCGCTCCTCCCCCGTCGCCTCCCTTCGTCCTGCCCTCATGCCCGACCCGCGTGCATCGTTTCGGCCTACCGCCCGGCTGCGCCTGCTCGTCGGCGCCGTGGGCGCGTTGCTGGCCGCCAGCCAGGGAGCGGCCCAATTCGACCCCTCCGCCTCCCCCAGCTCGCAAAACGAACGCCCCCTCCCTCCGGCGAACCCCCTGCCGATTTTCTTCCCGCCCGATCCCCCGCCCCTTGGGCGGCTGGTCCCACGCCTCGCCTCCATCGGGACCGGCGAGACCATCGCCGCGCCTCAGGAGCTCGCCGCGTTCGTCACCGAGCCGTTCTATGCCCCGCTGAGCACCGAACTCGCCCGCAAGTCCCTCGACCCCAGGAAACGCGAGAAACTTGAGGCCTACCGCACCGCGCGCGCCGGCCTGCTCGAAGAACTGCAGACGACGCTCACCCAGGTTCGCGAGGCCACCCCCGCCACCCGCCGCTCCACCCTCGTGGACTTGGCGCAGCGGCAATCCGCCCGCCTCGCCGCACTCGAGGCGGATGCCGAACAGCTCCGCACCGAACTCGCCACGTCCGACAACGACTGGAGCGCCCTGCGCGACTGGCGCCTCGGCGAGCGCAACGTGCGCGGCGACTCGCCGGCCGAGCTGGGTGCGGTGATGCGGGCCTCCGCGTTTTATCAGGCGGGCCTCCTGCCCGCCCAGCGATCGCTCGTGCGGGAGACGGTCATCGAACTGACCAGCGGAGCCGAGGACGCCACCGCCGCCGTGGCGCAACAGCCCTATCTGTTCTTCTCCCCTTCGCTCACCCGCGTGCGCCTGCCCGATGACCTGCCCGGCGACCTCGCCGCCAAGGTCGCTAGCTTCGAGACCAAAAAATCCGCCCTGAAGAAGGAACTGTTCGACACCCTCGTCACCCAGGATCGCGCGATCTTCGCCTTCACCCGCACTGCGGCCCTCCGGACGCTCGCCGGGCGTCAGGCGCCGGCCCTGGCCGAGATCGAACGCCTCGCCGACGAGATCCGCGATGGTCTGGTCGGCCTGCCGGGCCCGGGCCCGCGGGATGAAGCGTCCCCGCTCCCGCCCGGGCTCACGCAGCGGATCAGGGAAACCCTGGAAGCCCGCACGGCGCTGCACCAGGGCTCGCGGGCGAAGATCGACGCGATCCTCGCCGAGCTGCCCGAGTCCTACCCCGTCTCCTTCGTCACCGCCCTCGACTCCACGGGGCTAAAGATCCGCCTGGTGCCACGCCGCGGGACCCGCATCTCGCGGAACGGCCCGCGACTCGCCGCCATCATGGCCCGGCTGAACGAAATCGGCGAGGATCATCGGCAGCGCAATGAAAGTCTCAACCGCGAGATCGAGGGATTGAAGGACGACATCGGCCGTGCCCTTGGACCGGGCGCCACGCCCCAGGCCGTCAACCAGGCGATCGACGCCGTGATCCGCCACCAGGTCCGGCGCGAAAACGAAGCCGCCTACCACGACTACCGGACCGCGGTCTTCGAGCCCGGCCTCTCGCCCGAGCAGCGCCGCCTCCTCCTCGGCGCGGCGGTCCGCCAGCTCGATCTGCCCCTGCCCGGCGGGGAATTGCAGCCGACGGAACGGCGACCTTCCTGGTGACGCCACGTCCGCCGTTTTCGGCCACGAAAAAGCGCGCCGAGAAACCTCGGCGCGCGTTGCGTCTAACCTGAAAACTATCCTGATCGCTGCTTAGCGAATCGAGACGAAGCCGACATCCTCGGCGATCTTCTGGCCCGCGTCGCTGAGCGTGAACTCGAGGAACTTGGCCGCCTCGCCCGTGGGCTCGCCATTGGTGTAGTAGAAGGTCGGGCGCGCATACGCGTATTTGTGCGACTGCACGGTGTCCTTGGTGGGCAGCAGGCCGTCGATCGCCACCACCTTGATGCCCTCGGTGTGCATGTAGGCCATGCCCACGTAGCCGATCCCGTTCGGATTCTTGGCCACTTCGGCGACGATCTGCTCGTTGCCCGCCATCTTCTGCGAGGAGGAGACGTAGTCGCGCTTGTTCATGGCGAGCTCCTTGAAGTCCTTGTACGTGCCCGAGGAGGTGTTGCGCGTATAGACGGAGATCTTGCCGACCTTGCCGCCGACGCCCGACCAATCGGTGACCTCGCCCGCGAAGATCCGCTCCACCTCGCGCTTGCTGAGCTTGGCGATCGGATTGTTGGCATTGACCACGATGGCGATGCCGTCGTGCGCGACGATCGTGGGCCGGAGAGTCACGCCCTTGGCCGTGGCGCCGGACATTTCCAACGTGGTGGCCCGCCGAGAGGACATCCCGATCTGGGCCGTGCCATCGGTGATGGCGGCGATGCCCGTGGTGGAACCTTCGGCGGCGATCTCGAAGGAGACACCGGGATTCTTCGCCGCGTAGGCTTCCTTGAGGGTCGGGACCAGTTTGGCCCCGAGGGTGTCGGAACCCTTGATGACGAGCTTGGTGTCGGCGCGCGCAAAACCGGCGGCGGCGAAGAGGGAGACGAGAAGGAGGATGTGACGTTGGCGGCCGCGAAATCGGTGATGTTGTAGCTGGTGGCGAGCTTCCAGCCCTGCTGGCTGAGCTTGCCGAAGCCCCAGTCCGAGTCGTTCGTGTTCACATCGGTCGAGCCGAGGCCGACGCGACGGTAGTCGAGCTTCACGCTGTAGTCGCCCTGGACCTTGCCCTGGCCCTTCGCGTAGCCGACGCCGGCCACCCAGGCGGCCGGGTCTTTCTTCCAACGGGTGAGGTTGAGGCCGTAGATTTTCGAAACGCGGTTCGCGGCCTCCAGATTGTAGGAGGAATCCCAGTAGATCTTGAAGAAGGTGCCCTCGCCGGCCACATTCGCCCAGTTCACCTCGCCCGCAAACGTCAGGAGGCTCAGGTGGCGGACCGACCCGTTGAAGGGATTCTCGTTGGTCGCGAGATCGATGCCGGAGGCGTTGTACCGCGAGAACCCGGGGGCGAGAATGACGCTGTTCGGCACATTGCCGATCGCATCCTTGCCGAACCAGTGGGTGTAAACCGCCTGCTGCTCGAACAGCCAGGCATCGCGACCACCCGGACCCGGGGTGCGCTCGGCGCGGTCTTCCATGATGTTCTGGAGCGCGCGGACTTCAAAGGTGTCCTTCGGACCGATGAAGGCCTTGTAGATTTCGCTCAGACCCTGGGGATTGATGTCGGCATCCCAGCGCAGTTCCGTCGAGTAGATCGGGTTCTTCTGCTTGCCGACGACGAACGCCCAGTTGAGGTTCGGCTGGAAGGACACGTAGGCGCGGGCGAGGAAGATGCTGTAGTCGTCGTTGTTGCCCTGGAAGGTCTGGTTGCCGGAATCGGCCGCCTGGCCCGTTTCCAGCGCGAAGCCGCCACCCCAGCCCTTTTGCAGCATGACGTCGCCGTTGAAACGGAAACGGAAACGCTCGCGGGTGCGCTCGTTGGTCACCACCGGCGAGCCGGTCGCGACGGCGGGAGCCTGGGTCTCGATCTGGTGGCGCATGCGAAAGTCGCCCGACAGCTTGAACTCGGAAACCGATGAGCCGATGTTGAGCCGGCCGGCCGAGGTGTTGGCGGCGAAATCGCGGGTGAGCTCCGCGCGCAGATTCTCCGATTCCTGATCGGTGATCACGCCTTTCTTGACCAGCAGGTCGAGCAGGGCCCCGCTGTCTTGGGCAACGAGCGGAGCAGTTGTGAGGAGGAGTGCCGCGCCGAGCGCGAGACAGGTGGACTTAAGGGTTGGCATGGTAGTGTAACCCGGCGGCGTCGCTCGGGCTGCCCCATGATGCCGACCCAATGTTACGAACCCATGGCGATCCCGTGACAAGGTCGCGACGATATCGGCCCCCGGCCCAAGGTCGCCGCGCTCGGGGCCGGCGACGGCCAAGACTACTTCGCCGGAAGTTCCCCGCCGACGACGCGGAGCAGCGCGTACTGCGACTGGTCGAACTGCGCGATGGCCGCGACGTAGTCGCGCCGGGCGCGGGTCAGCTCCTCCTCGGCGAGGAGGTCTTCGAGGACACCACTGACGGACTGCGCGCGGCGTTCCCGCGAGAGCCGCGCGGTCTGCTCCGCCGCGTCCATCGCGGTGCGGAGGGACTTGAGCTGGGTGCGGAGCGATTCGGCGCGGGCGTGAAACTCCACCACCTGCCGGCGGATCGAATCGCGCGTCTGTTCGAGTTCTAGTTCGCTGCGGCGGAGCCGGGCCTCGCTGCTGCGCACGCGGCTGCGGTCAAAGAGGCCGCCGGGCCCGATGCGCCAGCTCAGGCCGATGCCATAGTCGTTGGAGGAGTCGAAGCCCCGGGACCAGCTGCGCAGGCCCGTGTCGCCCCCGAGCCCGCCGACGTTGACCTGGGCGCTGACCACCGGGACGAGCGGGGCGTTGCGCGCGCCGTTATGGGCCTCGCGGACGGCGGCGAGCCGCGCGTCGGCCTGGGTGAGTTCGGGGCGGGCAGCGAGGGCCCGGGCAACCAACGTGGCGAGGTCCGAAGTGGCGTCGACCAAGGTGACCGGGACCAATTCACCGGAGGCGGGCGTCAGCTCGACCATCGGATCGAGCTTGAGCAGCTCGGCGAGGCGGGCGGCGGCGACCCGGGCCTGCTCCCGGGCCTGCTGGACGGCGGTCTCATTGCGGGCACGCTGCGTGGCGACGCGCTGGACGTCGCCGGCAAACGCGACACCTGCGGCACCGGAGGCCTTGATCTGTTCGTAATAGCGCTCGCTGAGGGCGAGGGCGTCCGTCGCGACCGCAATCGTCTCGGCGGCGCGCAGCAGCTCGAAATACGCGACCGCCGCCTCGTAGGTGGACGTCTGCCGCTGCGTGGCCAGCGCGGCCTCCTCGGCGCGGGCGCGCTGCTGGGCGGCCAGCTTCTGGTAGTAGACCTCGCCGATGTCCCACTGGGCGTTGAGCCCGACCCCGGCGGCGAACGAGCGCTTGTCCGCATCGATGATCCGCCCTTCGACGGTCTGGAGATTGTTCTCGTGCTGACGGAGCGCCATGCCGGCCGTCACCCAGGGAAACATCCGCTCGCGCGCGACATCCGCCTCGGCGCGGGCCTCGGCAAGTTTTTCGCGGGCGATGCGGACCGAGAGGTTGTCGGCGCCGGCGAGGCGCAGCGTGGTCGCCAGGTCGATCGGCTGCGGCGCGGCGCGGAGCGCGGCGGGCGCGAGGAGGAGCGCGGCAAGGGCCGCGAGCAACGCGGGGCGGCGGGCGGGGCTCATTTGGCTTCGACGGCGTTGACGGGTTGGGCGTCGGCGAGGGCGAGTTTGCCGACGAGGATGACGGCGGCGGCGGGGTCGAGGCCGGAGACAATCTCGACACGGGGAACCCGATCTTGAGCGCGGTCTTCTTCGCCTTGCCGTCGGCGGCGACGTAGGCGAACGCGTTGGTCTTTTCCATCACGAGCGCCTCGACGGGGATGACCATGACGTCGGTGTGTTTCTCGACGCCGACCTTGATCGTCGCGTACATGCCGGGGCGAAACGCGAGGCCGGGATTCGGCAGGTCCGCCTCGACGAGCATCGTCTTGGTTGCCTCATCGAGGGCGTAGGAGAGCCGGGAGACCTTCGCCTCGAAGGCATTGCCGGTGACACCCTCGATGCTCACGCGCACGGGCTGGCCGACCTTGACGCGAGCGGCCTCGAGCTCGGGCATCGCGACCGAGGCACGGACAATTTGGAAATCGGCGATGGTTACGAGCGCGGCGCTCGCCGGAGTGCTGCTCGCAGTCGCCGCCGGGATGAAGGCGCCGACGTCGGCGTAGCGCGCGGTCACGATGCCGGCGAACGGCGCGGTGACCTTGGCAAAGCTGAGAAGAGTTTCGGCGCGCGACTGGTTGGCACGCGCGATCTCGGCGCGACCGCGCGTGGCATCGAGCGCAAGCGGCGTGATGAGGTCGGGCGATTTCGCGGCGGCGGCTTCGAGCCGGGCCAGTTCGGTGGCCGCGACATTGGCCTCGGCGCGTGTGCGGGCGAGATCGGCCAGAAGTTCCGGAACCTCGATCTCGGCGAGGGCCTGGCCGGCGGTGACGGAGTCGCCCTTGTCGACCGCGATGGTCTTCAGGTAGCCGCCGACCTTGGCATAGAGCGTGGCCTGCTGGTTGGCCCGGAGCGTGCCGGGCACGGTCACGTAGCGGACGACATCGCCGCGGGCGGGCCGGGTGAATTTGACCTCGGTGGGCGCAGCGGCGGCGCGGCCGGCGGCGGTGGCGGTGAGGAAGAGAAGGAGCGTGGGAAGGCGCATGGAAAGGATCAGCGGCGGACGGAGGTTTCGTGCAGGGGGCTGGTTTCGTCGTCGGGGTCGAGCGAGGGGCTCTCGGTGTTGCGGCCGGCGAGGATGGCGAAGACGGGAGGCAGGATAAAGAGCGTGGCGAGCGTCCCGAGGGCGAGGCCGCCGAGGACGGCGCGGCCGAGCGGCGCGACCTGGTCTCCGCCTTCGCCGAGGCCCAGCGCCATCGGCAGCATGCCGGCGGCCATGGCGAAGCTCGTCATCAAAATCGGGCGGAGACGGCTGAGCGCACCGGAGAGCGCCGCAGCCGGGACGTCGGGACTCGCGGTGCGGCGGCGCTCGCGGTCGGCGAAGGTGACGAGCAGGATCGCGTTGGCGACGGCAACACCGACGGCCATGATCGCGCCGATGGCGGATTGGAGGTTGAGCGTGGTGCCGGTGAACTTCAGCGCGAGCACGACACCGGCGAGCACGCCCGGGACGGCGGCAATCACCACGAAGGCGAGGCGGACCGACTGGAAATTCGCCGTGAGCAAAAGGAAGATGACCGCGATGGCGATGAGCAGGCCGGACTTGAAGCCCTCGGTGAGATCGTTGAGCGGGCCGACCTGGCCGCGGTAGTCGACGCGGCCCTTGGCGGGCGGCTCCCCGAGTTCGGCGACGGCGGCGGCGATCTGGCGCGAGGCGGTGCCGAGGTCGGTGTTGTGGAGGTTGGCGGTGACGCTGACCACGCGGACGAGGTTGTAGCGCTCGTATTCGCCGGGCGCGGTGCCGGGGGTAAGGCTCGCGACATTGCGCAGGAGGACGGGTTTAGCGCCGGGAGCGGACGAGGAGATCGGGACGTTGCGGAGATCCTCGAGCGAGTTGGTCTGCGTCTGCGGAATCTGCACCTGCAGGCTGTAGCTGACGCCGCTGCCGGGGTCGGCCCAGTAGTTGGCCGTCGTGAACCGGCTGGACGTCGTCGCAGCGACGAGCGAGCGCGTAACGTCGGTCGTGCGGACGCCGAGCAAGCCGGCGCGCTCGCGGTCGACATTGACATCGACGGTCGGGAAATCGAGCGACTGCGCGATATGGACGTCGCGGAGATTCGGGAGGGTGCGGAGCTTCGTGACGATCTTTTCCGCGAACTCGCGGCTCGCGGGAAACGATGGACCGCTCACCGCGACCTCGATGGGCGTCGGCGAGCCGAAGCTCATCACGCGCGACACAAGGTCGCTCGGCTCGAAGGAGAGGCGGACGTCGGGGAGCTCGGCGGCGAGGACGGCGCGAAGGCGCTCCTTGAGCGCGGCGACCTTCACGCCGGAACCGGGCTTGAGCTGGATCGCGAGCCATCCCTCCTCGGGACCGCTGTTGAAGAGATAGATCAGGTTGACCGGGTAGTTCGACGCGTGAACGCCGACGAGTCCGATGGTGATCGCGACGTTGCCCGCGCCGGCCTCGCGGCCGACGGCATCGAGGATCTGTTTCGCGACCGCCTCGGTGCGTTCGACCTTGGTGCCGGCGGGCGCGCGGAAGCGGAGGGCGAGCTGGCCGGAGTCCACCGTCGGGAAAATCTCGAGGCCGAGTCGCGGGCCGAAGAGCGCGATGAGTCCGACCGCGACGGCGAGGTAGATCGGAAGCACGAGCCAACGGGCGGCGATGAACGGGCGCACGAGGATGGCGTAGAGTTTTTGCAGGCCGACGAGCCAGGCGGGGTCGGCGTGAAGCGCGGTCTCCTTGTGGCGGCGGAGGAACCACACGCTGAGCACCGGGACGAGCGTGCTGGAGAGGAGAAACGACGCGATCATCGAGAACCCGACCGCGAGCGCGAGCGGCGTGAAAAGCGCCTTGGCGGCGCCGACCATGAAGAACGCCGGGATGAAGACCGCGAGCACGCACAACATTGCAAGGAGGCGCGGCAGCGCGGTCTCGCGGGTGGCCTCCAGCGCGGCGCGGGCGAGCGGGACACCGCGCGCGAGGTGCGCGTGGATGTTTTCCACCGCCACCGTCGCCTCGTCGACGAGGATACCGACGGCGAGCGCGAGGCCGGAGAGCGTCATGAGGTTGAGGCTCTGCCCGGAAATCCACAGCGCGAACGTCGCGGCGAGGAGGGCGATGGGGATGTTGACGACGACGATGAAGGCGCTGCGCCAATCGCGCAGGAAGAGCAGTACCATGAGGCCGGTGAGGAGGGCGCCGAGCGCGCCCTCTTTGGTGAGCGCGGAGATCGACTGGTTGACGACGGGCGACTGGTCGAACTCGTAGCTGACCTTCACGGAGTCCGGCACGGCGGCCTGGAACTTCGCGAGGTTGGCCTTGACGAGGTTGACGACGGAGAGCGTGGAGGCGTCGGCGCGTTTCGTCACCGGAATGTAGACGGTGCGTCGGCCGTTCGCGAGGGCGTAGGACGTCACGATGTCGGCGCTGTCCTCGACGGTGGCGACGTCGCGGAGAAACACCGCGCCCTGCGGCGTGACGCGCAGCGGGACGGCGGCGAGGTCCTGGATGTTTTTGACGACAGCGTTGACGGGAACGATCGGGTACTTGTCGCCGAGGTTCATGTTGCCGGACGGGCTCAGGATGTTGGCCTGCGTCATGGCCTGTACGAGGTCGTCCGGGGAGAGGTTGTACGCGCGCAAGCGGTCGGGCTTGGCGTTGATGACGATGGTGCGTGCGCTGCCGCCAAACGGCGGGGGCGCGGAGACGCCGGGGAGCGTGGCGAAGAGCGGACGCACGCGGTTGAGGGCGGCGTCCTGCATCTGGCCGACGGTGACGTTGGGATCGTCGGTGGAGAACGTGAGGTAGCCGACCGGCACGCTGCCGGCGTCGAACCGCGTGACGAAGGCCCCGGGCGTGCCTGCCGGCATGAACGAGCGCGAGCGATTCACATAGGCGACGACCTCGGACATCGCGGACGCCATGTCCGTGCCCGGGTGAAATTGCAGCTTCATCAGCGACGCGCCCTGGATGGACTTCGACTCCACGTGCTCGATGCCGGTGATGTAGAGGAAGTGGTACTCGTAGTAGTAGGTGAGGTAGCCCTCCATCTGCGCGGGATCCATGCCGCCAAACGGCTGCGCGACGTAGATCGTGGGCACACCGAGCGGGGGAAACGCGTCGCGGGCCATGCGCTGCAGCGCGAGCGTGGCGCCGAGACAGACGGCGACGACGAGGACCACGACAGCCCAGGGGGAACGCAAAGCGAGACGGACGAGGTTCATGCGGGGGACGGAAAGGGAAAGTCGCAGCTAACGGGGGATGGGCGGGGGAAGACCGGAGTGACGCGCGACGAGGGGGCTTGTTTCGCGAAATAGCTGCGGTTGAGGCAAAAGAGTTGGAGGGTCGCAGGGCATGTCAACGCCGGTTCAGCCCAACCGTCCGGAACGCGCCCGGCGTTTTGGAACAACCCTAGCCGGGACCGGTGGTCAGTCGCGGGCCTGGGGTGTCTACCTGGGCCACCGTGGGTGACGTCACCGTGCGGCACGCAACGTCACCGGATCGTTCCCGGACTGGCACACCATTGACACCGGCCCCTGCCATACTGGCAGCGACCATGCTTCCCTCGTCCACCACCACCCGCTTCCCTTCACTGTCCCCGTGCTTGCGCACGGCGCTCGTTGCGCTGGCCGGCCTCGCCGCTCCCGCACTTCCCGCCCAGTCCCCCGCTACCGCCAGCCTCGGCGGCCAGCTCTTCGTCAACCAGGGCCTGGTCGGCGTCGGCCGCATCCCGGCCGCCAGCCGCGACAAATTCGGCGAGACCGTCGGCTCCTTCTCCGCCCTCACCCACGACGCCAAATCCTGGAAGCGCAACGCCGACGGCACCTACTCCGGCACGTTCTACATGCAGCCCGACCGCGGCTACAACAACCCCGGCACGACCAACTGGCGCGCCCGCTTCTTCACCCTCGCGGTCACCTTCGCCCCGGCGCCTGCCGGGGCCTCCGCGCAAAACCAGGTCGGTATCACCGTCTCCGATACCACGCTGCTGACCGAGGCCAATGGCACCCCGTTCACCGCGCTCGACACCGCCGCCGGCGCCGCGGGCGTCCGCCCGGCCACCGCCACCCTGCCCGCGATGCCCCAGGGCTTCAACGGCCGCCTGTCCATCGACGCCGAGGGCATCGTCCGCCTGCCGGACGGCGGGTTCTTCGTGAGCGACGAATACGGCCCCTACATCTACCGGTTCTCCGCCGGCGGCGTGCTCCAGTCCGCGATCCGTCCGCCCGCGGCCCTGATCCCGCAGCGCAACGGCATCGACTCCTTCGCCTCCAATAACCCCGCGCCCGGCCAGCCCGCCCCCGCGCCCGTCGATCCGACTGTCGGCCGCCAGAACAACCAGGGCCTCGAGGGCCTCACGCTTTCGCCCGACGGCAAGACCCTCTTTGCGCTGCTCCAGTCCGCCGCCCGCCAGGACGGCGGCACCGGCTCGGCGAGCACCACGCGGTTCAACACCCGGCTCCTCGCCTACGACCTCACCGGCGCGGCGCCGTCATTGAAAGGTGAATACGTGCTCCAGCTGCCCACCGTGCGCACCGCCGCGGGCGCCACGCTGGTCTGCGCGCAGAGCGAGATCCTCGCGATCAACAACACCCAGTTCCTCGTCCTCGCCCGCGACGCCGGCTTCGGCCACACCTACCCGGTCGCGACCTCGGTCTACCGCAACATCCTCGTCTATGACATCGGCGGCGCGACGAACCTCGCGGGCACCAAGTTCGACGATCCCGCCAACCCCGTCGCGCCCGCCGGCGTGCTCGACAGCGCGATCAAACCCGCCACCCGCACCGAATTCATCAACCTGAACGACTCCGCCCAGCTCGCGAAGTTCGGCCTCCACAACGGCCCGACGGACGACAACAACAACCTCTCGGAGAAGTGGGAGGCGATGACGCTCGTTCCCGCCCTCGACCCCACCGCGCCGAACGACTACTTCCTCTTCGTCGGCAACGACAACGATTTCATCACCCAGAACGGCCTCCAGGACGGCGTCGCCTACGCGCACCCCTCGGGCATGGAGAACGACTCCATGCTGCTCGTCTACCGCCTCACCCTGCCCGGCCGGATGCTCAACGTCTCCAGCCGCGCGCAGACCGGCACGGGCGCCGCCGCCCATGTCGTGGGCTTTGTGTAGAACGGCCCGAACCCGAAGACGCTCCACGTCCGCGGCGTCGGCGCCGCCCACCCCGACTACGGCGTGCCCGGCGTGCTGGCCGATCCGGCGCTCGCGGTCTTCGGTTCGGCCGGAGCCCAACTGGCGACCAACGACAACTGGGGCGAGAGCGGCAAC
>JAPLTR010000405.1 GCA_026398065.1 Verrucomicrobiota bacterium
TGCTCTTCGCCTTCCCCGTCACGTTCAAGCCCAAGCACCTCGCGCTGGGATTGTTTGTCGCGGAGCTGATGGTCTTCGTTTTGGGTGAGGCCATGGGGAATGGCCTCCCGTTCGACGCCTACCCCTCCTCGGCCCATCTGGGTGGCATGATGGCGGGCTGGCTCGCGTATCGCTACTTCCAGCGCCAAAGCCACGGCGCCGTCCGCGCCTCGTCTTCCCACGGCAGTTCGCGCCGCGTTGACCATGCGACCCCTGAGGCCGATCAGGCAGACGCCCCGGTGCTGACCGAAGCCCAGAACCGTGCCCTGCTCAAGATCGAGGTCGACCGGATTTTGGACAAGATCAACAGCGCCGGCCTCGGCGCCCTCACTGTCGCCGAGAAGCGCCTCCTGGACGAGGCCAAGGATCTCCTGAGCCGCCGCTAGTCGCTGGCCCCTGCCTGCTTCGGCGACCGAAAATCCGGGCCGTTTGCCACCGAGCGCGGCCTGCCCGCTTGCCCGACCGGTCGTTTCGGGGCCTTTCGCCTGACCCAACTGGTTGGCCTCGCGCCTTGAATCTCGGACGATTGCGTGAAACATTTGCAGCCAGTCCCCCTCTTACTCAAATATGATTCGAGCCTCCGCAGTCCGCCGCCTCCTTGCTGGCTTGCTCTGCGCCTTCCTCGTCGCGTCCGCGTCCGCGGTTCCCGACCGGAAGTTTTCCACCTCCGACACGCTCAAAGCCGAGGCCACGACACTGGTCAAACTGCTCGAGCAGGCGCACTACGCCCACGATGCCGTGCGCAGCACGGACTACTCCCAGGTCGTCCCCGACTACATGACGGAGCTCGACGGCCAGCACCTCTTCTTCCTCGGCAGCGACAAAGCGTCGTTCGCCGAAAAATACGGCAAGAACGTCTACTACAACACCGCCTTCCTCGGCAACATCGACGCCGCCTATGAGATTTTCAACATCTACCAGACCCGCGTGGAAGACCGCGTGGCCTGGATCATGGAGGAGCTCAAGAAGGACATCGACCTCACCGCCGCCGAGGCCTACCGCGCCGACCGCACCAAGTCCGAGTGGCCTTCGAATGCCGCCGCGTCCGACGATCTCTGGCGCAAGCGCCTGAAGTTCGAGGTCATTGGCGAGATCCTCAACAAGAAGTCCCCCGAGGAGGCCAAGACCACCATCCGGAAGCGCTACGAACGCATGCTGAAGAACGTCGCCGAGATCGACGGCGGCAATCTCGCCGAGCTCTACCTCAGCACCATCGCCAAGCTCTACGACCCCCACTCCACCTACTTCTCCGCCGAGACGTTTGAGGACTTCGCGATTCAGATGAAGCTCAAGCTCTATGGCATCGGCGCGCTCCTCAGCCTCGAGGACGACAACTGCATCGTGAAGGAAATCGTCCCCGGCGGTCCCGCCGATGTGGGCCGCGTCCTCAAGCCGAATGACAAGATCATCTCCGTCGCCCAGACCGGCAAGGAGCCCGTCGAGATCATCGGCATGAAACTCCGCAAGATCGTCGACATGATCCGCGGCGAAAAGGGCACCGATGTTCACCTCCTCGTGCAGCCCGCGGACGCCACCGATCCCTCCGTGCGCAAGGAGAT
>JAPLTR010000241.1 GCA_026398065.1 Verrucomicrobiota bacterium
TGGTTTCCCAGGCCACGAGCCAGGATTCTTGGGACGCGCCGGTTCCGGGATACGGATCGCGCGACAAAACAGTGGCTGACATTTGGTAGGCCAAATCGGCGCGCACCGGGAAAACTTTAGGTCACAACCTCGGCCGGGGCCGATTCCGGCGCGTCCGCGGGCTGCGGCGGGGCCGGGGAAGGCGGGGGCGGCAGGCCGGCGGCCAGGCCGAGCAGGGTGCGCAGTTCGTCGACCCCGTCGTGCAACACGGCGACCTCGGTGTCCATCTCCGCGGTCGCGGCGGCGGTTTCCTCGGCGCCGGCGGCGTTGGCCTGCGTGACGCGGTCGATCTGGGTGACGGCCGACAGCACCTGCCCGATGCCCTGGTTTTGCTCGCGGGAGGCGCTGGCGATACTGGCGACCAGTTCGTCGACCTCGCGGGCCTTCGTGACAATTTCCTGCAGACCGGTGGCGACCTTGGTGCTGATCGTGGCGCCCCGCTCGCTCTTGTGGAGGGCGTCCTCGATTTTGGCCGCGGTCTCGTGGGCCGCGGTGGCCGAGCGCTGGGCGAGGGCGCGGACCTCCTCGGCGACGACCGAGAAGCCGAGGCCGGCCTCGCCGGCGCGGGCGGCTTCGACCGCGGCGTTGAGGGCGAGGATGTTGGTCTGAAAGGCGATCTCGTCGATCGTCTTGATGATCTTCCCGACGTTGGCGCTGGCGGCCTTGATGTCATCCATCGCGGCCATCATGGCCGTCATGTCGGTGGCGCCGGCCTCGGCGGCGGAGCGGGTTTGGTTGGAGAGGAGCTTGGCGCGCTCGGCGCTCTCGGCATTGCGGCCGGTGGTGCTGGAGAATTCCTCCAGCGAGGCGCTGGTCTCCTCAAGGGAGGCGGCCTGGCTGCTCGCGCCGTCCGAGACGGTCTGGCTGGTGCGGGTCACGGTGGCGGAGTGCGCGCTGAGCGCGTCGGCGACGGTCCCGAGGCTGCCGGCGTGGTGGGCGAGGGGGCGGGTGATCGCGCGCTGGAAGCGCCAGGCGGCGACGGCGAGCCCGATCAGGACCAGCGCGAGCAGGGACATCGCGGCGGCGAGCAGGCGTTGCACGAGGGTCTCGCGCTGGACAAATTCCGCGGCCGTGGCCCGCTCGGTGGCCGTGGCCGACTGGGTCAGCGAGGCGACCGTGGCCTCGACCTTCGGGTTGAACGCGGTGACATAGAGCTCCAGGGCGGCGGCGTTGTCGGCCACCAGGACGCGGTCGACGACGGACTGGCCCGCGGCCGTCAGCGGCGGGAGGAGGCGGGAAAGGTCCGCGGTGCCCTCGACGGTCTGCGCAAAGGCGCCGCGGGCGGCTTCGTAGCGCTTCACCGCCGCCTCGATCTCGTCCGGGTCCCTCAGCCGCAGGACGCCCTGCAGCGTGTTCTGGGTGGCGAGCAGATGGGCGAGGGCGGTGTTGCTGCGCTGGTAGCTGGTCGTGACGCGGGCGTGGATCTTGAGTTCGTCCGCGTGGTTCCAGAGAAACATCAGCGTCGCCACGATGGCCACGCCGGCGGTCATGGTGATCGACGAGACGGCGAAGACCAGGAGGCGGAGGCGGATGGGTCCGAGACGGCGCACGGGGAAGGGAGGCTTACGGGGAGAGTTTCGTGACACTCAGGCCGACGACGAGGGAGCCGATGGGCTTGCCCCCGTCGAGCACGGGCACGGCGACCTGGACCTGCTGCTGGCCGGAGGACTCGTCGACCTCGACCGGGCCCTGCCAGGTCTTGCCGGCCATGGGGACGTCGTGCTTCGGCTTGCCGGCGTGGCTCCAGTTGGTGGTCTTGGAGAGAAAGGCGACCTTGAACCCGGCGGCGTCCGACACGAAGGCCTCGGTGATGAGGTCGGTCTTCCGGGCCTTGAGCGCCTGGCCGGCCGGGTTCTTGGTGAAGCCGCGCACGATCGGATCGATCACGGTGAGGAGGCGCCACTTGTCCTGGTCCAGACGGGCTTGCTCGGTGGGGACGCTGGCGTTGTGGGCGCGGACGGCCTCGACGATGGCCGGGTCGGCGGCCCAGGTGGCGATCTCGCGGATCTGGCCGTCGATCTTCGCCTGGGTGGCGGACGAAAGGGTCTGGCCCTGAAGGCCGGCGGTGAAGGCCGCCGCGAGCGCGGCGGCGAGGAGGGTGCGCGGGTGGAGGTTCATGGGAGATGGGCGGGGGCGGTTTAGAACACGAGCTGGAGGCGGGTCATGAAGCGTCCCTCGTGGCTGAGCGGACCGGCGGGGTCGCCGATCACGTAGTTGAAGGTGAGCTTCACGTCGTCGCCCTTGACGTAGTAGTTGGCGCCAAAGGTCCAGAGGGAGCTGGTGTTGCCGCCGACCCGGAGGTTCGCGTTGTAGGTCTCGTAGCGCACCACGGCCTGCAGGGTCTTGGGCAGGAGATAGTACCCGGCGAAGGCCGACCAGCCGTCGGAGGTCGTATCCGCGCCGGTGAGACGGTTCTGGATCGAGTGGAGGTATTCGCCGGTGAGGTCGAAGGCGCCGAGGGTGAGCTGGGTGTCGACGCCCCAGGCGGTGCGGCGGCCGCTGAAGGTGCCGGTGTCGTTGGACCAGTAGCCGTCGGTGCCGATGGAGAGCTTGTCGGCGCCCCGGGACCAGGCGGTGGCGGCGACGCGGCCGGCGTACATGAACTGGTCGTTGTCGTTGTTGCCGTTGTTGACGCCGTTGCCGTTGTAGGCGCCGACGTTGTAGGTGATGCGCTTGTCGGCGACGGTGCCGAGCACGGCGACGCCGATCTGGCGGCTGACGGTGAGGAGGTCGTTCGGGAGGGAGCGTTCGACCATGGGGGTCTTGGTGTCCGAGAGGAGCTGCTCGTAGCCGAAGGCGCTCTTGAACTGGCCGACCTGGACGTTGGCCGCCTCGTGCTTGGTCCACGCGACATAGGCGTCGGCGAGGCCGCCGCGGTAGGCGGTGTTGCCGGCGATGGAGTTGTTGCCGAAGTCCGGCTGGACGGTGAACTCGAAGCCGTCGGCGAAGGCGCCCTTGGTGGTGATGCGGGCGCGGCGAAGCAGCACGCGGTTGTTGATGCCGGCGTAGCGCGAATCGGTCGCGCGGCCGAATTCGCCCTGCATATGGACAAAGCCGCCGATGGAGAGTTTCTGCTCCTTGCCGCCGGCCTTGACGACGGTGAGGGGCGACTTGCCGTCCCAGCCGAGCTGGTGCGTGAGATCGCTCAGTTCCCTGAGGGCGGGGGCGAGCTCGGTCGCGGTGACGGTCCCGTCGAGACGGGCCTCAAGGCGGGCGAGCTGTTTTTCCAGGCGGGCGAGGCGTTCCTCGAGACCGGGCGAGGACGTCTGCGCGGCGGCGGTGACGGCGAGCGAGCAAAGGAACGAGCACCAGAGGGCGCGGGCAAGTGGGGAGTTTGGCATAAGGATGATCTGGATACAGTAGGAACGCTGCGATCCGATCACCGCCTATCGGCACATCCCTCCCGGCCCTGAGCGGCCTAGGGTTTACCTGACAGGACTTACAGAAGCCCCTGCAGCATCGACGGGAGGCGCTGCACGGAGTTGGCGATCGAGGCGCGGGCGAGCATCGATTCGGGACCGTCGGCCCCGTAGAGGATCTTCCAACCGTCGAGTTCGAGCCAGGAGTCGGCGGCGATCGGCGCGATCTTCTCGAAGCCGCCCGAGACGCCCGCGTGGCGGACGAGGTGGTCCGCGACCTGGATCGCGGCGGCAAAGAGCCGGTGGCGCGGCGCGCGGTCCGGCTCGTTGTGATAGTGGACGGCCGTCACGATCTCCTCGGAGAGCTGGTGGCGGATGAGATAGTGCGCGCCGATGCGGCCGTGGTCCCAGCCGATGAGCTCGCGCTCCAGCTGGCAGATGGCGGCGGGATTTTCGACGGGCGTGCCCAGGACCGTGCGCAGTTCGTCGGGAAAGGCATACGCCATCACGACCTTGCCGACATTGTGCAGGAGGCCGACCAGGTAGTCGGTGTCGTCGTCGATATCGAGGGGGGTCGAGGCGAGGATTTCGCGGGTGAGGATCGCGGTGCTGATGCTGTGCGTCCACAGGTCCTTCCAGGGCAGGGTGGGGGAGGTGCTCTGCTGCAGCTGCTCCAGCTCCTCGATGACGGGCGTGGCCATCGAAAGCTCGCGGATCTGGCGGAGGCCGAGGAAGAACACGGCCTCCTCGATGTTGTTCACGCGGGTGGACAGGCCGAAATAGACGGAATTCACCATGCGCAGCAGGCGGGCCGAGAGGGACGGGTCGCGGCGGATGACCTCGGCGATCTGCGAGTTCAGGCTACCCTCCGAGCGCACGAGCTCGCCGAGCGCGCGGTTGATGCTCTGCAGGGAGGCGAGTTTCGGGCAGGCGTTGATGCGCCGCACGATTTCATCCTCCGGGTAGGGCGCGGTCGCCGTGGGCAGGCTCGTGGGTGCGGGTAGCATGTGGTTGGGGAGTCATCGGCACGGAGGCCCGCCGCTTGAGTGAGATTCTCCTCAAGTGGAGGGGATTCCGCGCCGTTTATCCGGTCAAAGAACCCGTGCAGCCCGCGAAACTTCAGTCGCTCCTTCAGAATGCGATCGTCCACCACCGCGCCGGTCGCCTCGCCGAGGCCGAGACGCTCTACCGTCAGGCCCGGATGGCGGCGCCGCGCAGCTTTGACGTGCTGCACCTGTCCGGCCTCGTCGCGTACCAGCAGGGCCGCGTGACCGACGCCGCCGACCTGCTCGGCCGCGCGCACAAGCTCGATCCGCGGCACGCCGTGTGCGAGATGCGTTTCGCCCTCGCGCTGCTCGCGGCGAAGCGCACGCCGGAGGCGGAGCGGCATTTCCGCCACGCGGTGGAGGTGAAGCCCGATTTCCACGAGGGCTGGGACAACCTGGCCTACTGCCTGAAGACCCAGGACCGCCTCGACGAGGCGCTCGTCTGCCATGAGCGGGTCCTGGCGCTGAAACCCGACTATCCGACCGGCTGGTTCAACTACGGCATCACGCTGAGCCTGGTCGGACGCATCCCGGACGCCCTGCTCGCGCACGAGCGGGCGATCGCGGCCGACCCGGCGTATGCGATGGCACGCTTCGGCCGTGCGCAGGCGCTGCAGCGGGCGCATCGCTCCCCCGAGGCGGTCGCCGAATATGGCCGGTTTCTCGCGCTCCAGCCGGAGCACCACGAGGCGCGCAGCTGCCGGCTGTTTGCGCTGCACAGCCTCGAGGACATTTCGCGGGAGGAACTTTTTGCCGAGCACGTGGCCTTCGGCCGCGCAGTCCCGGCGCCGTCCGCCCCGGCGCTGCCCAATGCGCCCGATCCGGGCCGCCGTCTGCGCGTCGCCGTCCTGTCGCCCGACCTCCGCGCGCACTCCTGCGCCTATTTTCTGGAACCGCTCCTCCGGCACCTCGACGGCGGAGCCTTCGAGGTGTACCTCTACCACGACCACTTCCGCGAGGACGGCGTCTCGACCCGCCTGAAATCCCTCGCGGCGGTCTGGCGCAATTTCTGCGGCCGGCGCGACTCCGATGTGGAGGCGGCGATTCGGGCGGATGCCCCGGACATCCTCTTCGACCTGGCCGGCCA
>JAPLTR010000964.1 GCA_026398065.1 Verrucomicrobiota bacterium
CCCACCTTGAGGTTCTTCGCCGAAGCCTCCTCACCCAAGAGGAGCATGCGCTTGCTCGTGGGTCCGTCGACGGTGACGGGTTTCTCCATGAACACATGGAGTCCCTTCGCGATCGCGTAGCTGAAGTGCACCCAGCGAAACGCCGGCGGCGTCGCGAGGATCACGACGTCGCCCGGCTTCAGGCAGTCCATCGCCGCCTTGTACGAATCGAGGCCGACGAACTTGCGGTCCCCCGGCACGTCGACCTGGGCCGCAAACTGCTTGGTGAGCCGGTCGAACGACGAGGCGAGACGCGCGTCGAACACATCGGCGAGCGCGACGAGCTTGATCGGTCCGCTCTTGGTTGAGAGCGCCTGCCCCGCGGCGCCCGTGCCGCGCCCGCCGCAGCCGACGAGGGCGACCTGGATGAGATCGCTGCCGGCCGCGTGCACGAGTGGCAAGGTCACCCCGGCCAGCGCGGACACTGTCGCAAAGCGTCCGGTCTGTTTGAGGAATTCGCGACGGCTGAACGGATCGGAAGGTTTCAGGATCATGGCTGGGGGGGGGTTAGAGGACGGGGTAGACGCACCAATACCGCGACAGGTTCGCGGCACTCACTATGCCCCCAGCCAAGCTTCCGGCCTGCGCCGCGTCAACGCGGGTATCCGGGGCTGCGCACCTTAGCGCGACCCCGCATGACCGCCATTAGCGCCGGAATGACTTCGTGAAGTCCTCGGCCACGGTCTGCGTCACCTTCTTCTCGTGCTTCGACTCGGCGATGAGCTGGTTGAGCTTCTTCTCCCAGGCGGCGCTGTCCATCGGCAGCTCCACCGTCTGGTTGATGAGCGACGAATAGAGCAGCACATTGGCCAGCTCGACCGAACCCATGCCCTCCGCACCCGGGGCGATCAACGGCGTGCCGTCGAGGATCGAGTCCACGAAGTTCTGCATCAGCACGGCGTGCGGGTTACTCGCGCTGTCGAACGGGATGTCGATGTTCCACACCTCGGGCTTCGCAAAGCCGCTCTTCGAGGTCTTGCTGAACTCGGTCATGTCGGCGTCGTTCCGGTTGAAGGTGACCTTGTTGTTCTCAAGGACGATCTTGCCGCGGGTGCCGCAGATCTCGAACCGGTTGGTGCCCGGTGCCTCGCCGGTCGAGGAGATGAACACGCCCGTCGCCTGGTTCGCCCACTCGAGGTAGGTCGTGATGTTGTCCTCGACCTCGATGTTGTGGAAGCGCCCGAGCTGACAGAAGCCGCGCACGCGCGCCGGCATGCCGCAGAGCCACTGGAGCATGTCCAACTGGTGCAGACACTGGTTGAGGAGCACGCCGCCGCCCTCGCCCTTCCACGTCGCGCGCCAGCCGCCGCTCGCGTAGTAGGCCTCGGTGCGGAACCAGTCGGTGATGATCCAGTTGATGCGGACGATCGAGCCGAGCTCGCCGTCCTGGATGAGCTTGCGGATCTTCTGGTAGCGCGGCTCGACGCGCATCTGAAACATCCCGGCAAACACCTGCTTCGGGTGCTGCTGGGCCGTGGCGATGAGGCGCTCGGCGTCGGCCTTGTGCGCGGAGATGGGCTTTTCCACCATGATGTGCAGCCCGTTTTTCAGCGCATCGATGCCGATCGTCGTGTGGAGAAAGTGCGGGGTCGCGATCACCAGCGCGTCGATCTCGCCCGAGCGGATCATCTCCTCGCAGCTCGCGAAGGTCTTGAGGCCCGGGCGGCCCTCGAAGGGCTTCAACCCGGGCGCGAAGGCGTCGCTGACGGCCGTCAGCGTGCACCGCGAGATTTTGTTTTCCAGCAGGTATCCAGTGTGGAACTTGCCGATGTTGCCGAGACCGACGATGCCGAGACGAACGTTTTTCATGGAGGGTAGGTAGGGAGCGAGCATGTCGTCACGGGGCAAAAGCGGCGGCAACCACTTTCCGCGTGCTTCCGTCCCGGCACGGCACAGTCACACGGCGCGAATCCTTACATTTCTGTAATGCTCCAGCAAGCCCCCCGATAATCCGCCGTGCTATCTTCTCCCCATCAACCGCAGCACTTTTTCACCAACCAATCGCTCCTTCACCATGAATCACCCAATCACCCGCTCCTCCTCCCTCAAGCCCCGCCTCGCCGCCGTCAGCGTCCTCGGCGCCTTCGCCCTCGCCGGCGCGCTCTTTGCCGCCACCGGCGGATCCTCCACCAAGCCCGCCATCGACCTCAAGCGTGACGCCTCGCCGGTCAACCGCGGTCAGCTCGAAGTCGGCAGCTTCTCCGGGATCGTGAAGCACGTGTCCCCGAGTGTCGTCAAGATCACCACCGAGATCAAAGCCAAGCGCGTCGCCGCCAACGCCACCGAGTTGCCGCCCGGCTTCGACAATCCGATGTTCCGGCAGTTCTTCGGCAACCGGATGCCCGAGATGCAAACCCAACCGCAGAGCGGCCTCGGCTCCGGCGTGATCATCAGCGCCGACGGATACATCGCCACGAACAACCACGTCGTCGACGGCGCCGACATCGTCACCGTCGCGTTGACCGATGGCCGTGAGTTCACCGCCAAGGTCGTGGGCCGCGATCCGCAGACCGACCTCGCCGTCGTGAAGATCGACGCCAAGGACCTTCCCGCCATCACCCTCGCCGACAGCTCCAAGACCGAGGTGGGCGACCGCGTCCTCGCCATCGGCAATCCCTTCGGCATCGGTGAGACCGTCACCAGCGGCATCGTCAGCGCGAAGGGCCGCAACATCGGCATCCTCGCCGAGGTCGAAGGCTATGAAGACTTCATCCAGACCGATGCCGCGATCAACCCGGGCAACTCCGGCGGCGCTCTCGTCGATGTCAGCGGCCGCCTCGTCGGCATCAACACCGCCATCCTCAGCCGCACCGGCGGCTTCCAGGGCGTCGGTCTTGCCGTCCCCGCCAATCTTGTGAGCCAGGTGGCCGACAGCCTCGTCAAGACCGGCAAGGTCACCCGTGGCTATCTGGGCGTTAACCTCAACCAGATCACACCGGCCCTCGCCGAAGCCTTCCACCTGAAGGACAACAAGGGCGCCCTCGTCTCGGCCACGGTGCCCGACAGCCCCGCCGACAAGGCCGGCCTGAAGAGCGGTGACGTGATCGTCGCACTCGAAGGTCAGCCGGTTAGCGACCCGAACAGCCTTAAGAACCAGGTCAGCGCCTTCGCTCCCGGCACCAAGCTCAACCTCGAGATCCTCCGCGACGGCAAGACCGAGAAGATCGCCGTCACCACCGCCGACAAGCCCGGCGCCAAGCAGATCGGCAAGAGTCGCGACGCCCTCTCGAAAAACAACGCCAACGACGAGGGTGTGCTCAACGGTGTCGCCGTCGACGACCTTGATCGCAACGGCCGCCGTGAGCTCAACCTCCCCGCCAAGCTCAAAGGCGCGCTCATCACGCAGGTTGACCCGGCCTCCGCCTCCGCCCGCGCCGGCCTCAAGCCCGGTGACGTGATCCTTGAGATTAACCGCCAGGCCGTCACCAGCGCCAAGGACGCCATCGAGCTCAGCACGAAGGCTGAGAGCAAGAAGACTCTCCTCAAGCTCTGGTCCCGCGGGAACACCCTCTTCGTAGTCGTCGACGAAACTGGCAGCGACAAGGACGGCAGCAATTGAGTGCTCCGTCGGCGTCGGTAAAAATTTAGGTCAGTCAGTTCATAGTTCATAGGTAGTGTTGTAATGTCATAGTCAGTCGTTCATCCGGCATCGGTCTTCGTTGTGGTAGACCGGTGCCGGTTTTCTTTTCCACCCTTTCCATCCCCGTCCCCGTCGTCACACTCTGCCCCCAACCATGCGCGTCCTCGTCGTAGAAGATGATGCCAAGATCGCCTCGTTCGTGGTGCGCGGCCTCAAGCAGGCCGGCTACGCGGTCGATCATGCCCCGGACGGAGACACCGGCCTCGCGCTGGCGCAATCGACCGACTACGACGCCGCCATCGTCGACGTGATGCTCCCGCAGCTCGACGGAATCAGCCTCGTCAAGCGACTGCGCGCCGCCCGCCGCGCCATTCCCGTGCTCTTCCTCAGTGCCAGGAGTTCCGTCGACGACCGCGTGCGCGGGCTGCAGGCCGGCGGCGACGACTACCTCACCAAGCCCTTCGCCTTCTCCGAATTGCTCGCCCGCGTGCAGGCGTTGATTCGCCGGGCGACGTCATCGCCCGAAGCCACGCGCCTGGTGGGAGGCGACGTCACGCT
>JAPLTR010000204.1 GCA_026398065.1 Verrucomicrobiota bacterium
GCCCGAGTGGCATGTGGATCAGCGAACTGCTGCCCAACATCGCGAAGATGGCGGACGACCTCTGTTTCATCCGCTCGATGAAGACGGACGCCATCAATCACGAGCCCGCGAACCAGCTCGTGTACACCGGTTCGATGCAGAACGGCAAGGCCTCGATCGGTTCCTGGCTTTCGTACGGTCTCGGTTCGCTCAATCAGGACCTGCCGGCATTCGTCGTGCTCCACGCGAAGCACACCAGTCCGTTCTCCAACGTGCAGGCGATCTCCGCGCGCCTGTGGGGCAGCGGTTTCCTGCCGGGCAAGCACGCCGGGGTGTCGTTCCGTCCTCAGGGGGATCCCGTCCTCTATCTCAACGATGCGCCCGGCATCCCGCGCGACCTGCGCCGGAAGATGCTCGACGGGCTCGGCGAGCTCAACCGTCGCAGCTATGAGCAGATCGGCGACCCCGAGATCCAGACGCGCACGCAGCAATACGAGATGGCGTTTCGCATGCAGACGAGCGTCCCAGAACTCGCCGACCTGTCCGGCGAATCGCCCGCGACCTACGAACTCTACGGCGAACAGGCGCGGACGCGCGGCTCCTTTGCCAGCTCCGCCCTGATGGCCCGCCGCCTGGTCGAGCGCGGGGTGCGCTTTGTGCAGATCTTCCACCGCGGCTGGGACCAGCACGGCAGCCTGCCGCGCGACATCGCCTCGCAGTGCAAGGACGTGGATCGCGCCTGCTACGGCCTCGTGCAGGACTTGAAGCAACGCGGCCTGCTCGACGACACGCTGGTGATTTGGGGCGGAGAATTCGGACGCACGGTTTACTGCCAGGGTACGCTCACCGAGACCAACTATGGCCGCGACCACCATCCGCGCTGCTTTACACTCTGGATGGCTGGCGGCGGCGTGAAGGCCGGGACGGTCTACGGCGAAACCGACGAGATGTCGTACAACATCGTGAAGGACCCCGTGCACGTGCGCGACCTGCACGCGACGATCCTCCACCTCATGGGCATCGATCACGAGCGGTTGTCGTTCAAGTTTCAGGGCCTCGACCAGAAGCTCACCGGCGTCGTGCCGGCAGAGGTGGTGAAGGGGATTCTGGCGTAGCGATTGACCGGCATGGGCTTGCAGGGCGCAGTTCGCAGGGTAGGCCGGCAGTGGCCCGGATACGCCGGGCCGGGAGACAAATCCCGGGGTTGTGTTTGCGGTCCGCTTCGCCCCATTTTTTGAGCACCCCGTCGTCCCCATGATTCGCCTTCATCCCGTTGTCGTTCTCGTCGCGTTTTCTCCGGTGGTGTGCGCGGCGGGCGCGTGGGCCGCAAGCGCCCGAGCCGCTCCGGCGCCGGCCAAGCTCTCCTTCAACAGCAGCATCCAGCCGATCCTCGCGGAGAACTGCTACGCGTGCCACGGCGTCGATGCCGGTTCGCGCAAGGCGGAGTTGAGACTTGATCGGGTGGAGTTTGCCACGGCCAAGCGTAAGGACGGCGGACCGGCGATCGTCCCCGGCAAGCCGGACGCGAGTCCGCTGATCGAGCGCATCGAGACGCACGAAGAGAAGAAGGTGATGCCGCCGCCGGAAGCCCACAAGACGCTCAAGCCCGAGGAGATCGCCACGCTGCGGCGCTGGATCGCCGAGGGGGCGCGGTATGAGGAGCACTGGTCCTTCATCCCCCCGAAGCGCCCGGCCGTCCCCGCGGTGCCGAAGGCGCTGGCGAAACAGGTGCGCAACCCCATCGACGCCTTTGTGACCGACCGGCTGGGTCGCGCGGGACTGACGCCCGCGCCCGAGGCGGATCGGCGGACCCTGGCCCGCCGCGTGACCCTCGATCTCACGGGGATCGTGCCGACGCCGGAGGAGGTCGAGGCGTTTGTTGCGGACAAATCTCCGGACGCCTACGAGCGCCTCGTGGACCGCCTGCTGGCGAGCCCCCGCTACGGCGAGCACCGCGCGCGCTACTGGCTGGACTACGTGCGCTACGCCGACACGCATGGCATCCATTTCGACAACTACCGCGCGATCTGGCCCTACCGCGACTACGTGATCCGGGCGTTCAACGGCGACACCCCGTTCCACCGTTTCGTGGGCGAGCAACTATGCGGGGACCTGCTCGGCGAGGACGCCGCAACCGGATTCCTGGTGACCGCATCCGTCCTGCTGCCCGGCCAGATCGGCAAGGACGAACCCTCGATCCGTCTCGCCCGTCAGGATTCCCTGGACGAAATCGTCGTGAACACCGGCCAGGCGTTCCTGGGCCTCAGCATCGGATGCGCACGCTGCCACGACCACAAGTTCGACCCGGTATCCCAGCGGGAGTACTTCGCCATGCAGGCGTTCTTCGCGGGGGTCGAGTACGAGGAGCGCGACCTTCACGATCCGGCGGCCGAGTCCCGGCGACGCGAGGAGAAGGAGGCG
>JAPLTR010000661.1 GCA_026398065.1 Verrucomicrobiota bacterium
GGTTCCAGCGGCAGCAGCATCGCGCCGACCGGCCGCACGTCGTCCGCCCCGCCGTCGCTGCCCTCGGCCAGCACCACCGCGGAAATCGCCCCGCCTGCGGATGCCTGGCCGCGCGCCACCACCGCCGCCCACCGGTCAAAGGGCGCGACGCGGGCCAGTTCCTCCACGACGTAGGCCAGGGCGAGCCGGTTGTCGTTGCGCACGGCGTCCTGGAGCCAGACCGCTTCGAGCCACTCGAGAAACCGCCGCTGGAAATCCTCACTGCCGCCGACGATCGCAATCTCCCCCCGCTCCGCCGCGGTCGCCTCGCTGTTGAACCACTCGTCCCAATTCCCCCCGATGCCTTCGAGCGGGTGGTGCAGCAACATGCCCGCCCGGTATGTTTCCCGGCTCCAGCCCCAAAAACTGAGGAACCATACAAAACGCATCATGAGTGCCCTTGGACCGGGACGGTGTCAGGCCCCGTCATCGGGGCGCAAAATGAATCGGAACGGCATCCGGTCCGTCACGCGCAGATGGGCCCAGGCCTGGGCCACCGCGTCGGGCAGCTCCAGTTCGAGCCGGTACTCTCCGGCGGGCGTCTGCGTGGCCACGGCGGCAAACAGGGCCTGCGGTCCGTCGGGCGCCACAAAGGTCACCTCCATCGCCGGCTCCGCCGATGCCGACGGGGCACGCAGCAGAAAGCGCAGCCGCAGGGTGCGGCCCCGCAGATTGAGGTAGAGGATGTCGGCGAGGGAATTGGTCTCGACATTGGTCCGCGCGATCACCGCCGGCACCGGGTGGCTGCCGCCGCGGCCGCCTTCCGGCTCCATCGCATGGCCGAAGCGCGCGTGCATGCCCTCCAGCGCGGACGCCAGCGCGCGCAGGCGCTCCGGCTGGCGCTGCCACCAGGGGCGCGCGTGCTCCAGCAGCCGCCCGGCACGGGGTGCGGGCGGGGCGTCGGCCTCCGCCTCGGCCGCCCGCCAGCCGATCAATCGCTCAAGACTAGATTCAGTTTTCATGGGGTTCTTCGCTCAGCGCGCTTCGGCGCGAGTCTTCCAGGCATAGTTTCATTTCCGAAATGGCGCGGCGCACCCAGCCGCTCACGGTCTGCTCCGTGCGGCCATACCGCCGCCCGATCTCCGCACACGACTCCCCGTCGAGGAACCGCGCGACCAGCACGTCCCGCCACAGCACCTCCAGGCGCGACAAGGCGTCGTCGATGTCGGCTTTCAGCCGCTCGCGCTCCGCCGCCTCCAGTTGGTCCAGGTCCGGCACCAGCTCCCCCAAAGTCACGCCCTCCTCCTGCCCGACCGCACCGTCGAGCGACGACAGCCGCCCCTCGGCCAGCAACCCGGCCCGCAACGCATCGCGCCGGGCGTCCCGCCACAGGTTGGTGGCGATCATCAGGAGGTAGGCCCGGAAATTTCCGCCGGGCCGCAGCCGCTCGCGTCCGCGCAGGATCCGGCACCAGGTCTCCTGGGCCAGATCCGCCGCGGCCTCGCGTTTCAGCGTCAGCATCTGGCACCGGCCAAAGAGGGCCTTCCAATGGCGCTGCGCGAGCGTGTCGAGCGCCGCCTCGTCCGGCGAAGGCCGTCGCACCGCGGCCACGAGCCAAGAGTCCGGCCACCGCTCGATGTCGCCAATCTGCGCCCACGGCCCCACCTCGTGATCGCGCGCCCGCACCCCATGGCGGGCCAGGAGTTCCCGGGCCGTCGCCACGTCCCCGCCTTCCAAGGCCCACTGGGCGGTCTGCCACGGCAGTTCGGGCCAGCGGCCCGGCGCCTCCGCCAACCCCTGCAAGCCCAGCGCGACCGCCTCACGAAAACCGCGGTCCGCCACGTCTTCCGCGCCGGCCTGACGGGCCTCGAGGGCTGAACCGGCCAGCCCGAGCGCCCGCCGCAGCAGCCCCTCCGCCCCTTGCCCGGCCTCGCCCCCCTCACGCTCGGTCCGCAGCCCGGCCTCCGCCGCGGGACGAAGGTCCGCGGCGACGCCAGAAACGGCGACGTCAGGAGGAAGCGACATGTGGTGGAAAGGACCGCTGGGCCGGAGAAGTGGTGCGCTGCAGGACTAATACGCCGGAGCGGCGGATTCTGAAAACGAAATCTGGCATTTTCCCCTTCCCCCGCCGTTCAGCCCGTCAGCCCGGGCCAGGCCTTGAGGGGGGTGGATCTGGTTGGATTTACTTGGATTTGGTTGGATGCCGGGGAATGGCGGGGAAAAGCAGGTGAAAACGCGGAACCCGCGGAGCGCGCGGAGATCGCGCCCAATTTCGACGGAGGGTATTTTTGTCCGTCGCCTTCCTGGCTGCCCCCACTCCGCGCTCTCCGCGGGCTCCGCGTTTCCCTTCCGTTGGGTGGGTCATGACGCCCCAGCGCCCCGGTTGGATCTGGTGCGATCTGGTCGGATTTACTCGGATTTGGTCGGATTCGCCCGGATACCGCCGCTCAACCCGGTTGGAGCCAGCCCGGCCGAAAGCGGAAAGTGCGAATGGCTCACCCATCGTCGTTCCTCGGTGCCTTCGGCGCCCGCATCGCGAGGTCGGCGGTGGTGCGATCTGGTTGGATTTACTTGGATTTGGTTGGATTT
>JAPLTR010000923.1 GCA_026398065.1 Verrucomicrobiota bacterium
CCGCAGCGTCTCGGTCGAGGCGCTGGCCGAGCGCTTCGGCGTGGCCCTGCAGACGGTGCGGCGCGACGTGCGCCTGCTCGCCGAGGCCGGGCTGCTGGCGCGCTTCCACGGCGGCGTGCGCCTGCCGAGCTCGACCACCGAGAACGTCCTCGATTCCTCGGGTTCCGGCGTCCTCAACGACGACGGCACGACCCAGACGATCACGACCGACACGACGGTCCTGCTGGCCAACCAGCCGTCGATTCGCGTCCCCGGCGTGACGACCAATTCGACCAGTGTCACCAACCGTTGGAAGCTGACCGGCGCCTACTACACGTTCCGCGCGGGCGCGATGGTGCTGGTGCCGATCACCTCCCGCCTGAAGGCGACCTTCAGCGCCGGCCCGGCCCTGCTTTACGCCGGCACGAACTACAGCGTCACCCAGACCTACACGCCGGAGACGGGCGCCGACATCACCGACACCAGCACGAGCAACACCAGCCACCTGCTGCGCCCACTACACGACGAAGATCGACCTCGGCCGCCAGCAGGGCTTCCGCGGCGGCGTGACGATCCGCTTCTGAGCGAAGCGACGGATTTCAGTTTAAAGAGGCCGGACGTGATGTCCGGCCTTTTTTGTTTTCTGCTTTTCAACCCGCGGCGCCGTCCGTTTGCTCCCGCCGCGTGAGCGACAACGAGAAGAAACCCCTCTGGCCCGTCGGTTCGCTCGTGGTGCTGACCGGGCTGAACCTGCTCGACTACCTCGACCGGCAGCTCCTCGCCGCGGTGCTCACGCCGATCAAGGAGGAGCTGAAGCTGAGCGACGAGTCGCTCGGGACGATCCAGAGCGCGTTCATGTGGGGGTACTTCCTGACGTCGCCGATTTTTGGATACCTCGGGGACCGGGTGCCGCGGCGGTGGCTGGTGGGGGCCGGCGTGTTCGTCTGGAGCCTGGGCACGCTGATGTCCGGCCACGTGAGCGCGCTGGGGGCGCTGATCTTCTTCCGCGTGCTGGTGGGCTTCGGCGAGGCGAGCTTCGGCACGATCAGCCCCGGCTGGATCGCCGACCTCTTCCCGACCGCGCGGCGCAACAACGCCATCTCCGTCTTCTATCTCGCAATCCCCGTCGGCTCGGCGCTCGGCTACATCCTGGGGAGCTGGATCGCGGCGCACCATGGCTGGCGCGCCGCCTTCCTCTGGGCGGGCTACCCGGGGCTGCTCCTCGCGTTTGTGCTGCTGCTGCTGCGGGAGCCGGCCCGCGGGGCGGCGGAGGCGCCGGCCGGGCCGGCGGCCGCGGTTCCGGGAAAAAAGCCCGGCTGGGGCGCGTACGTCGCGCTGCTGAAATTCCGCGAGTACCGCCTCGTGATCGCCGGCTATGTCGCGCAGACCTTCGCCATGGGCGGCTTCGCGCTCTGGGCGCCGACCTTCCTGCACCGGGTGCACCACATGACCAATGCGGACGCGGGCGACTTTTTCGGCAAGGCGCTGGTGATCTCCGGCCTCGTCGCGACGCTGGCGGGCGGGTTTGTGGCGACGGCGTGGCAGAAGCGGACCGGCCGCGGCTATGCGGGCATGCTCGCGCTGAGTTCGCTGCTCACGGCCCCGGCGGCGTATGTCGCCTTTTCCGCGCCGGACGCGCTGGTCTCCAAGATCGCGCTCACCGCCTCGATGTTCTGCATCTTCCTCTCCACGGGGCCGGTCAACACGCTCATCCTCGAAACGGTGCCGGTGACGGTGCGGGCGACGGCGATGGCGGGCTCGATCTTCGCGATCCACATGTTTGGCGACCTCTGGTCGCCGCGGCTGGTGGGCCTGCTCTCCGACCGGTGGAACGACCTGCAGCGCGCGACCGTGACCGTGCTGCCCGTCGCGCTCGTTGTGAGCGCGGTGTTCTGGTGCTGGCTGGTGCTGGTGACGAAGCCGAAGGGGGCCCGAGTGGAAGCCGGCCAGGGGTAGGGCGGGCTTCTGGCCGCCTCCGGCGCGCGCCGAACTTGCGCAAAAGGGCGGGCTGAAGCCCGCCTTACTTCAGGTCGCGGAGGACGTCGGCGATGGGGCGGAGGCGGTCGGGGGGGAAGAAGGAGTTTATCCGCGTGATCACCTGCTGGATGATGCCGTCGGGGCAGCTCGCGCCGCCGGTGATGAGCACGCGTTTCTGGCCGAGGTCGCCGCTCCAGAGTGGGCGCGGTTCGGTGCGGCCGGTGCCGCCACCGATGTAAACGTAGTGTTCGACCGATGCCGCGGAACCGATGCTCGCCTCGGACTGGATGAAGAAGGCGCGGTCGCCGACCTGCTCCTCGCAGAGACGGAAGAGCTGGTAGGTGTTCGAGGAGTTCTTGCCGCCGATCACAAACGCGGCGTCGAGCGGCTCGGCGAGCGCGCGGCTCAGGGCATCCTGGTTGACCTGCGTGGCGTAGCAGAGCGTGTCGCGGCGGCCGCTGCCGCCGACGCGGCCGTCGTCGCCGAACTTCGCGCGGTAGAGGCCGCGCAGGTATTCGATGATGCCGAGGGTCTCGTTCATCAGCAGCGTCGTCTGGTTGACGACGGCGACGCGGTCGAGGTGGACATTCACGTCGAAGCCCGGGGTGTGGCGGCCGGCGAAGAGCTCGTAGAACCTGGCGCGCACGGCGGGGTCGCCGCTCGCGATGATTTCGCCGAGGCGGTGCGTCTCCTCCAGGTTGCGCACGATGACGGCGGGCGCATAGCGGCGGGTGTTCGAAAACGTGGCCTTGGTCTCCTCGTGCTCGTGTTTGCCGTGGATCACGACGGTGTATCCTTCGCGGCCATACGCGCGGGCGGCCTTCCAGACCTTTTCCACCAGCATGCAGGTGGCATCGTAGTGGCAGACGGCGATGCCCTTGCGGATCAGGCGGCGCTTGTCCTCGTCCGTGGCGCCGAAGGCGGGGATGATCACGAGGTCCGCGCAGGTGAGCGTGTCCCAGAGGGCCGGGGAGCCGGGCCGGCCGTCGGTGGTGTAGGGGACGCCTTTGTCGGTCTGGAGATAGCGCAGGCCGCGGCGGAGGAGGTCCTCGTTGACGAAGGGGTTGTGGATCAGCTCCGAGAGCATGAAGACCCGCTTGCCGGGATTTTCCGCGAGGGTCTCGTAGGCGCGCTCGATGGCGTTCTTCACGCCGAGGCAGAAGCCGAAATGGCTGGGGATGACGTAGCGGACGGCGCCGAAATCGAGCGTCACCGGTGCGGTGGCGGTGCGCTCGTGCTGGCGCGCGAGAGCCTTGACGGCGGCACAGAGCTGCGACTGGTAGAGCGCATCGGCCGCGGCGTCCTGCGCATAGATGCCGGTGTTGCGCTCTTGGGCGGGGCGGAACTTGTAGATGAAGTCGTTTTCCCCGAGGTGGAGATAGGGGATCTCGACCAGGTGGGGCTCCAGTTTGCCGAGCAGGGCCGCGAGCGAGGGGGCGAGGGCGTCGGGTTTCGCCGCGAGGTCGTCGAGCGACTGGAAACCGACCTCGCTGTCGGCGGCCGGCCCGCCGACCTGCGCGAAGAACACGCGGTAGCTGCGGCCGCCGGCCTCCGCGGAGAAATACTCGGCGGGCGCGGTGTGTTCCTTGAACGACGTCTCGAGCCGCGCGGTGGCCATCGCGAGGTCGGTGCCGGTGAAGGGCAGGCCGGCCTTGGAGCCGAGGCGGCGCACGGCGAGCTGGTTGCTCGCGTTGAACGCGAGGATGGCGACGAGGGCGGGCGCGGAGCTCATTCGTCGTCGTCGGCCGGGTCGTCCTTGAACGGATCGCCGACGAATTCCATCCCGAAGAACTCCTCTTTTTCCAGCTCGGCCATCACGCCCTCGGTCACGGCCTTGCGGTCGGCGGGGTTGAGCTGGAAGTAATCCAGGTTGATCAGCTCGGCGATGCCGGCACGGGCCTGGGCGCGGTCGGTCACGCCGTCGAGAAACTCGTCGGCCTGGTCGGCGATTTCGGCGATGATGCCGGAGAGATCCATGGGCGGAAAGCTAGGCGCGTTGTCGCCAACGCGCCATCGCGGAGAAAGAATAGTTCCGATTACTTCAGGACCTCGGCGAGCTTGGAGACGTCCTTGCCGCCGCCCATCGCGAAGTCGGGCTTGCCGCCACCCTTGCCGCCGATGGCGGCGCTGAGGCCCTGGATGATCTTGCCGGCCTGGTGGCCGGCCTTGACCGCCGCGGGCGTGCAGAAGGCGACGAGGCTGGCCTTGTCGCCGAGGACGGCGCCGAGCTGCACGACGCCGTCGCCGAGCTTGGCGGCGACCTGCGAGCCGAGGCTGCGGAGTACTTCCTGGTCGGATACGCTCACGACGGCGGAGACGAACTTCAGGCCGTCCCTGGTCGTGGCCTTGGCGGCGAGTTCGTCGGCGAGGCCGGCGAGGGCCTTTTGCTGGAAAGCCTTCAGCTGCTTCTCGGTCTCCTTCTGGTGGACGAGGAGGGCCTCGAGTTTTTTCACGACGTCGCTCGCGCCACCGCCGAGATGGGCGCTGACGGCGGCGAGGGCGGCCTCGCGTGTGGTGACGAGGTCGAAGGCGGGCTGGCCGGCGACGGCCTCGATGCGGCGGGTGCCGGCGGCGATGGCCATCTCGGCGACGACCTTGATGAGGCCGATCTCGCCGGTGGTCGCGACGTGCGTGCCGCCGCAGAGCTCGCGGCTGTAGCCGCCGATGTCCACGACGCGGACGAACTTGCCGTACTTGTCGCCGAAGAAGGCGAGGGTGCCCTCGGGCTTCTTGTCGAACTCGGTCTCGTAGGTGTCGACCCTGGCATTGTCGATGACCTTGGCGTTGACGAGCTGCTCGACCTCGAGGAGCTGGGCGTGGGTGACGGCCTCGAAGTGCGAGAAGTCGAAGCGCATGCGGTCGGCGGTCTTCGAGGTGCCGGCCTGGCGGACGTGCGTGCCGAGGACCTTGCGCAGGGCCCAGTGAATGAGGTGCGCGGCGCTGTGGTGGCGGTTGATCGCGCGGCGGGTCGGGAGATCGACGGCGAGCTCGGCGGTGGCGCCGGCGGCGAACGCGGGCGAACCGTCCGCAACCTTGTGGAGGTGGCGGCCGGATTTGTCCTTCACGCAGTCGACGATGTGCACGAGCTGGCCGTCGATGAGCGCGGTGCCGATGTCACCGGTCTGGCCGCCCATCTCCGCGTAGAACGGAGTCTGGTCGAAGACGAGGAAGGTGTCCTTGTCGGCCTTGATGACGTCGATGAGTTTGGCGTGGGCGTGCGTGGCCTCGTAGCCGAGGAATTTGGTGGGTTGGAGATCGGCGGCCTCGCCACCCTCGGTGGCGGCGACGATGATTTCTTTTTTCTGTGCGGCGCGCCCAAGGGCACGTTGCTTTTCCATCTCGGACTCAAAGCCCTCAATATTCACCGTCAATCCTCGCTCGGTCGCGAGCAATTGGGTCATGTCGATTGGAAAGCCGAAGGTATCGTACAGGGTGAATGCAGTCGGTCCCGTAATTTGAGCGGCAGTCTCAGCAAGCTGAGGTAGACTTACTCGCAGGTCCGTGAGCCGCTGATTCAGATTTTGAATCTTAGCACTTTGCCCTAAATTCCAAATTTCTTGAATGGTAGTTCCCTCTAGGCTCAAACCGAGATTCTGAACGAGAGAACCCGCGTCGGCTGCAATCTTTCCAAAATGCTTCAGCGCCTCGACATTCGATACCGTTTTTCCTAGTTGGAATGTCGCCGATAGCTGGGGCCTCAGTTCGGTCGTGTCTGTGTAAGTGCTCGACTTGGCTGCCTTGGCTAGTCGCTCACGAAGCGCCTCAATTTCAGCTAAAGCGTCGGGAATTTGCTGTCGCGCGCGCATCGAAAGTTTTTCAGCGCGTTCGAATTGCTGTAGTCCGGCATCCAGCGTGCGGCCAAAGCTCTCCTCTTCGCTGCGGATCACGCGGCGGACGATTTCCTGGCGCTCCTTCAGCTCCGGGAAGACGCTGCCGAGGGACTCGACGACGGGGGCGACAAGCTGTTCGAAGAAGCCGGTCGCGAGGCCGAGCTTCTTCCCATAGAGGATGCCGCGGCGAAGGATGCGGCGGATGACGTAGTTGCGGCCCTCGTTGCCGGGGAGGATGTTGTCGGCGATGGCGCACGACACGCAGCGGGCGTGGTCGGCGAGGACGCGGAAGGCAACGTCGGTCTGCTCCTGGTCGGTGAGGCCCTCGCGCTTCGTCGGGACGGTGCGCGCGTAGGTTTTGCCCGAGAGGGCGGTGATCTTGGCGAAGAGCGGGGCGAAGACATCGGCCTCGTAGTTGGACGGTTCGGCGGTGAAGTCCTTGAAACCCTTCGAGACGGCGTAAATGCCGGCGACGCGCTCGAAGCCCATGCCGGTGTCGACGTGCTTGGCGGCGAGGGGGGAGAAGGTGCCGTCGGCGTTGGCGTTGAACTGGATGAAGACGTGGTTCCAGATCTCGATGCAGCGGGGGCTGGAGGAGTTGACGCCCTTGCGGCCCTCGATCTCGTCGTCCGAGGGGAGGAGGTTGAAATGGATTTCGGAGCACGGACCGCAGGGGCCGGTGTCGCCCATCATCCAGAAGTTGTCCTTCTTGTTGCCGTTGACGATGTGGACGGCAGGGTCGAGGCCGGCGGCCTTGAAAATGCCGGCCCAGATGTCGTAGGCCTCCTGGTCGAAGTCGGCCGGGTCGCCCTTGGACTTGTCGGGGGAGTAGACGGTGGCGAAGAGACGTTTCGGCGGGATGCCCCAGACCTTGGTGAGCAGTTCCCAGCCCCAGGTCAGCGAGTCCCGCTTGAAGTAGTCGCCGAAGGACCAGTTGCCCAGCATCTCGAAGAGGGTGTGGTGGTAGGTGTCGAAAGCGTCGTCCTCGAGGTCGTTGTGCTTGCCGCCGGCGCGGATGCATTTCTGGGTGT
>JAPLTR010000508.1 GCA_026398065.1 Verrucomicrobiota bacterium
TGCGGACCCATAGTGCGTGGCGATCGCGTAGTTGGGCGCCATGTGACCGCGGTCATAGCCGCTGCGGGCGTAGTCCTCCGGAGTGATGCGCGCCGTCGTGCGCCGGTCGACCTCGAATTTCTCCGGTCGTGGCGGCGATGCCGGCACGGTGGCAAGGTCGCGGACATGGTAGGCCGCCCACACGGGATTGCCGAGCGCATCGCTGTAGCCGACGGCGTAACCCTGGTTGGTGAGGACGCGGAAACTGGGCGCATTGGCCTGCGGTCCGGGCCGCGGTGCGCCGCCGTAGACGAGGGTCTTGTCGCCCGCGGCGATTTTCCCGGTCGCACTGTCGGCGTAGTAGAGCTGCCAGATGTCCCACGCGACCTCGAGCGCCGAGACATGCTTGTGATGCTCGAAGGTGTTTTCGACCAGCCGCCGCACCTCGCGCTGGCGGGAATCGGGTTGCGCGACAAACCAGCCTCCGATCACCCCGGCCACCGCGAGGTTGAGCACGAGGAAAAACTTCACGGCGCTGCGAGGCAGGGGAAGGCGGAGGGGAGAGCGTCGGGCGCGCGGTGGCATGTGCGGGCAAACGTTTCGATTTGCGGCCCGTGCACAAGCCCGGCCTCATCGCCCCACCCCACCCCGCTGCCATGAAATCCTTTTTGCTGTTTTTCACGCTCGTCACGTCGGTCGTCGCCACCGCCGCCGAACTCACCGAGATGCGGGTGAGCGACGCCGCGGGCTTTCGCACCGCGCTCGCCACGGCACAACCCGGCACGCGCATCGTCCTCGCCGGCGGTAGCTATGGCGGCGGCTTTCAGTCTTCCCGCCTGCGCGGCGACGCGACGCGGCCGATTGTGATCGCGGCGGCCGATCCGCAGCATCCGCCGGTCTTTTCCGGCGCGAAAACGGGACTGCAGCTCTCAAATCCCGCCTACCTTGAGTTGCACGGGCTCGTGTTCGAAAAGCTCTCCGACAACGGCCTCAACCTCGATGACGGCGGTGTGTTCGCCGAGGGCGAGGCGGGGGCGCATCACATCGTGCTACGCGGCCTGACATCGCGCGACATCGGCACAACGGGCAACCAGGATGGGATCAAGCTTTCCGGTCTGCGCGATTTCCGGGTGGAGGAGTGTACCATTGAGCGCTGGGGCACGGGCGGCGGCTCCGCCATCGACATGGTCGGCTGCCACCGCGGCGTCATCACCGGCTGCGTGATCCGTCATCGCGAGCCCGCCCCGGAGACCTGCACGGGTGTGCAGTGCAAGGGAGGCACGGCGGAAGTGGCGATCCTGCGCAACCGCTTCGAGCATGCCGGCGGTCGCGCCGTCAACATCGGCGGCAGCACGGGGCGCCCCTTTTTCCGCCCGCCGCTCGACGCCGGTAATTCGCACGCCGAGGCGCGGTCGATCCGGGTGGAGGGCAACACCTTCGTCGGCGGCACGGCGGCCGTGGGCTTCGTGGGCGTCGATGGCGCCGTGGTGCGCTTCAACACCATCGAGCGGCCCGGCCGCTGGGCGCTGCGGATTTTGCAGGAGACCCGCTCCGCCGATTTCGTGGCCTGCCGCAATGGCGTGTTCAGCGACAATGTGATCATCTTCGATTCGACGCAGTGGGGATCGGGCGGCGTCAACGTGGGCGACCGTACCGCGCCGGAAACCTTCGCCTTTGCGCGCAACTGGTGGTGGTGCCGCGACCAACCGGCCCGGAGCAAACCCCAGCTACCCACCCCCGAAAGCGCTGGCGTCTACGGTCGCGACCCCGTCGAAGCCAAGGGACTCGCTGGTGCCGACGCCTGGCCCGGGCGCGGAGAGTAATGCCGGAACTCCGTTGGCGGATCCCCGCTCACTCCAGCTTGAGATTTCGCCAGAGGGCGTTGCCGGCGGTGCGGTTGGGCACGCGCACGCGCTGGTAGAGGCGCAGGGTCGTTTCCTGGCCCGCGAACGCCTTCAGATCGACGGTGACGGCCTGCCAGGCCCGCGCTCCGGGATCGGCGACGACGTCGCGCTTTTCCAGGAGGGTGTTGCCCGCGTAGACGTCGAGTTCCCACGCGCGGCCGGGTTCGGCCCCGGCGTCGAAGGTCAGTCGTGGGGCGGCGCCGAGTTTCACCGTGCGCTGGATCACGCAGCCGCGCACTTCGTCGCGCGGATAGGTGGCGAGGATGTCGCCCTCGAGGTGCGTGCCGCCCTTGATGGCGGCGCGTCCGCCGACGGGGCCGCCGAAGCCGGCGCGCTCCAGCGTCCAGTCGGCGGCCCAGTATTTCATGAAATCGTTGAGCACGAAACTCTCGGCGGGCTGCGTGACGATCTTCTCGGAAGGAATAACGAAAGTCTCGCCCTGAAGCGTGGCCTTTTCCGCGAGGAGAATTTTTTCGCCGATGGCCGCGGTGCGGCGGGCGAGGCCGGAGATCGTCTCGTCCACGGGCTGGGGGAATTTCTTCACGCTGCCCATGCCGGTACCGGCGATGCGGTCGTGAAGCTGGGCCACCAGCTGCGGCGGCAGGGCCTTCATCCCGTGCATCGCGGCGACGACGGAGATGGCGTTGGCGCCGTTGCAGTCCGCGTCGGTGAAGTCGGCCGCGCGTGCGATCAGGTTGAGCGTCGTCCAAAAGTCCCCGCGGCCGAACCACAGCCCGGCGGCGACGATGCCGCCATTGGCGACGACGTTGATGGTGGCGGGATACTCGATGTGCCAGCGGTCCTCGACGTGGTTGACGATCGTCTCGAACGACTCGCCGGCCTCGGCAAGGGCGATCACCTGGTCGATGCAGCGGCGGTAGGGCGAGGTCGGGTGGAGGATCTTTACCGCCTGGCGGATCACGGCCTGCGGGTCGTGCTCGGCGAACGCGAGGCTGATCATGGTGGCGACGAAGGCCGCGCCGTCGGTGGCCTCGGCGTAGCCGTTGACGTGGCCGAATTCGCGGGCCAGGCGAGCCGCGGCATTGGGCCGGCCGGGCGCGAGCGCGCCGTAGACGTCGCTGCTGAACTGCGAGCCGATGGCGAACCAGAGGGTGTTGTAGCGCGGGTGGCCGCAGTCGGGGGCGGCGATGCCGCGCGCGAGGTTGAGGCGCGCATGTTCGCTGGAGCCCCAGGAGCCACAGCCGTCGATGAGCCACTGTTCGCCGAGTTGGCGCACCGTGAGGCCGATGCCGTGCTTCTCGAAGGCCCGGATCGCGCACATCTCGTAGTACCAGTCGTCGTCGACCGGCGCAAAGGTCGCGGGCTTGCCGAGCCACTTCATCGGGAGGTCGTTGAGCGGGGTGACCGAGGCGGTGGCGTGCTCGT
>JAPLTR010000804.1 GCA_026398065.1 Verrucomicrobiota bacterium
GATCTCCGACCACGGTCACCGCCGTCCACTCCGCCGTGAGATCCTCGATCGTGACATCGTCCGCGATCACATACGCCTCGAGCCGCTCTTTGATCACCGCCGCCGGGGAGAAATAGCTCCCGATCCAAAATTCCGCCCCCGCTCGCCCCGCCCCACCCGCGCCGCCACCCCGGCGCACGATGAAGCTATCCGCCAGCACCTTCCCCTTCAGCGTAAGCCAAAGCCCATACACCGCAACGCCTTCTGCCACGCCCCGCAGCTCGTTGGTGAACTGCCCCTGGAGGAAATTCGCGGCGTCCTCCCCCGTCACGCGCAGCCAGGCGGCCGGTTTCCACCGGAAAATCGCTGCAGAAGTAGAAAAAGTCATGAGTTTTAAGATGCTCAATTGGAGCCGATTGCAATAAAAGTGAGAGATTTTGAAAACTTCGAGTTGACGGAGCCCGATTAAAGCCTATTCCTTTTGACATTCAGTAACACTTCTCCCCGCTTAGCGGGGAGTTTTGGGGTAACTAAGAAAGCAAAGGCGCACCGTATAGGGGTATACGGTGCGCCACTTTTTTTGCCCATTTTCGGCAAAATCGCCACTGTGAAAATCCCCCCGCGAGCGCCCCGCACTCGTAATTCGCTAACAGACAGGAATAAACGCACGGACAGAAAATCCCGGCCATTCCGCCCCAAATCCGTCTTCCCTCAACGGTTTTAGTCACAGAGCCCACAGAGGAGGCACCGAGGGCACGGAGACCACCCAGGCGGCTTCCCCTCTGTGACCTCTTCCTCCCCCTCCCTCCGTGCCCTCTGTGTCACCCTTCCGATTCGGGCACCCATCGCTTCCCAAGCCCACTCCACGTCAGCCCTTCGCCCAACCCGCAGAAATTTTGACCACGGATCACACGGATGAACACGGATCAGACTCTCCGTCATCTGTGCTATCCGTGTAATCCGTGGTCAAAAACCTCCTGCCCTCCGCCCCACTCCCGCATCCCCGATCTCCCCTCCACCTCCGTCCGCCGTCCGACCCTCCGCCCTCTGACATCCGTCATTCGTCATTAGACATTGGTCATTGGCCATTCCGCGAAGCGGGGCTTGCCCCCCGCCCGCCCGCCCCGCCAAGCTGACCCTCCCATGCAGAAAACTTCCGACATCAATGTCGTCGAGACGCGCGCCCTGCCCTCCCCGGCCACCCTCCTGGCCGAGCTGCCCAAGACCGAGGCCCAGGCCGAGTTCGTCGCCCGCACCCGCCGCGAGATCCACCGCCTGATCTTCACCGACGACCGACGTTTTCTCCTGATCATCGGCCCCTGCTCGATCCACGACCTCGCCGCCGGCCGCGACTACGCCACCCGCCTCGCCGCCCTCGCCCGCGAGGTCTCCGACCGCGTGATGATCGTGATGCGCGTCTATTTCGAAAAACCCCGCACCACCGTCGGCTGGAAGGGCCTCATCATGGACCCGCACCTCGACGGCTCCCATGACATCGCCGAAGGCCTCCGCCTCGGCCGCGGCTTCCTCCGCGACGTGCTCGACCTCGGCCTGCCCACCGCCACGGAGTTTCTCGACCCCATCACCCCGCAGTACGTCGCCGACCTCGTCTGCTGGGGCGCCATCGGCGCGCGCACGACCGAGTCGCAGACGCACCGCCAGATGGCCAGCGGCCTCTCGATGCCCCTCGGCTTCAAGAACAGCACCGACGGCACCTTCACCGCCGCGATCAACGCCATCAAGGCCGCCTCGCAGCCCCAGACCTTCCTCTGCATCAACCTCCAGGGCAACGCCTCCGCGATCGTCACCCGCGGCAATCCCGGGTGCCACGTCGTCCTCCGCGGCGGCTCCGCCGGCCCCAACTACTCGCCCGCCCACATCGCCCAGACGGAGGCGCTCCTCGTGAAAGCGGGCCTGCCCAAGTCCATTTTGGTCGACTGCTCGCACGACAACTCCGCGAAGAAACCGGAGCTCCAGCCCGACGTCCTCCGCGCCCTCCTCGCCCAGATCGCCGCCGGCAACCCCTCCATCATGGGCGCGATGATCGAGAGCAACCTCGCCGCCGGCAACCAGCCCTTCCCCCAGCCGAAGGAAGCCCTGAAATACGGCGTCAGCATCACCGACGGCTGCATCGGCTGGGACACGACGGAGAAACTTGTGCGCGAGCTGCACGGGGCGCTGGCGGGACGGTTCGCGTAAAGAGGGACTGTCAGGCACTTCGCGTGCCGTATCATGCCAGCTTCATGAATAACACGTAGAGATGGCGTAACGTCGCAACAAAACGCTACCACCAACATTTTGTGGCGAAAGATTGGGAACAAATCACCTCTTCCACTTCGCCTGAGAAGCGACAAAAACTCAAACCCGACCCACACACCAGAAGTCGGGCGTAAGAGGCGGCGCATTCATTGCACCCCACCCAGGTCACCAGCGACAGGGAGAAACGATTGCTCGCACTGCGGCGAAAAGACAACTAGCTGGAGACAAATCTTATTTATGAGCACGCGCCACACCCCCGAGTCGCTACCCGTAGCCGTGAGCGATTTGTTCCGCCTCAACAATTTTGAAGTAATTGGCCCTACGAAAATTCATGGGGCAGAAATCGACCTAGTCGCCACCTCAAAATCAGACCCTTTCTCCTCTCCGATATATATTGAAGTTACTGTTGAATATGTAGAAAACGATAAATACGGAAAAGATGCCACCAAAGCCTTACTTATTTTGCAAAAGGAGCCGGCGAGTCGATTTTTAATAATTAGCTCCGAAGGTTTTACGCTACCGGTTCTTGAAAGAGCGAAGGCTTCGCGAATCGAAACACTTACGTATGATCAACTGTTTTCTCGATTTGAAAAATTTGACCCATACTTTCGATTTATCTTAACCGAGGGCGAATTAGCGAAACAACTTACAACCCTAGAAGCCCGTTACGAAGAACCCAACTTCAGCGACTCCATAAGCGATGAGCAAGCAACGCCGTTCTTAACATCTTGGAAAAACAACCCAAAAGAGGAGCGCCGCTGGCTAGTCGTCGTTGGCGAATACGGGACCGGAAAAACAGCCCTCACACATATTCTAGCGCGCAGATGGCTTCGTGAATATAAAGAGAACCCATCACGCCCCATTCCACTCCGCATCGAACTAAGAGACTTCACCCGTCAATTCAACGCACAAGGACTACTACACCATTTTCTCGACAAACACGACCTAGGACACATCCCCGTCGATTTCCTGATGTCATTGATTCGACGCGGGCGCGTTGTCCTAATCCTAGATGGCTATGACGAAATGGCGCAGTTTCTAAATGTCCACGAGCGCCGTGCCTGTCTTGAGGCGCTCTCTCAATTCGCCGCCGATGGAGGAAAAGGCATCCTCACAAGCCGCCCAAACTACTTTTCAGAGGCAGAGGAACTGCGTGTCATGGAATCGCTCTATCGTAGCGTAGAAAACTTTCGATACATCACAAAAGACTACAATGAAACCATAACCGCAGAGAAAGCAATTGATTCACTATTGGGAGCCCAGTTCATCAATCGCTTTGAGCGCAACCTCCAGGACCTGACGCCGACTCAAACCGAGGCATTAATTAGTCGAGTCCTCATCAACGCACCTCACGCAAAATCCGTTGTACTCGAAATACTCAGCCACGTTTTTCGTGAAATGGACGTAGGCGAAAAACGCTCACTCGCGGGCAAACCCGTGATTATTACATATTTACTCGAAATCACCGACGAGCTCAAGAGCGAATCAGCATCTACCCCAAAGAAAATAATATCCGAATGGGACGTATATACATTTATTATCGAGAAACTAATGTTTCGTGATTTCAGGCGAACCCCCGAAATATCACCACAAAAAAGACTCTTATTCCTACAACAACTAGCCATATTGGCATCCAAGAGAGATAATCGCGTGCTCAATGAAGAAAAATTCATTGGCGTCATCAAGAGAGTCTTTCACTCCGATCTACGTCACAGGAGCGACAACAAAGAAGAAGAAACTCAACGCCTGTTTGAAGACCTTCGGTCTTCGGCAACATTGACACGAGCTAACGATGGCGTTCGTAGCGGCTGGGCATTCTCCCACAATTCGCTGCGCGAGTTCCTATGCGCCCAGCACCTGATGGATCGGTTCGGCGACGACACCGGATCATACGATCCCATCCCCATCACAGACGCAATGAAGACCTTCATTGGCTCAAAGCCTCCAGAAGAGATACGCGCCGCGCTCAAATGCCTAACCAGCAAATTGCGTTCCGGACAAAGACACATAGTCGGTCCACTCACGTGTCTACTATGGGACGGCATCTCCAAACTCGACGGACCCGACCCAATCAAAGTCGGCCTTTCGGAGATATCCGAACGACTCGACTTCTCAGACATCGCACTCGATCGTATTTCCCTATCATCCTCTACCAAACCATTATCCGCACCAGGGATTCATTTCGCCAACGCCGTTATCTCAGACTGTTCTTTCGAAGCGGCTGACCTCACAGGCGCATCTTTTGCCCATGCGACACTACAAGGAGTATCTTTCTCATCGGCAAAATTAAATACTGTAAATTTTACTGGCGCAACCCTTCAAGATGTAGACATTTCGCATGCCGACTTAGCTAAAGCGGACGTCAATGAATTAGATATCAACTCCACTATCATCAAAGACGGCAAGATTTATTCTGGCAACAACGGAATCGGGTTAATGGTCTTCTTAGGTGCCACCATTTCTCAGATTGCACCAATACACGTTTTGCAACATCATCCATCCTTTGAAATTGCGCAAAAAATTGCCCGAAAGCTCGTAGAAGGTGGCCTACGTCAAGAACGAGGACTCACACAGCGCGGTGCAGCACGGCAAGATACTGATTTTGCACGCTCGTTCCTTACTACCTTGGAGGCATTGCACTTCGCAGAAAGCCCCCGTGGACGAAACGATCTAATCGAGATAACGGACTCAGGTAGGCGCGTTCTTGGCGATTTGGTTGAGAAGCGCGCAATCGATCCACAGATCGCCAAACTCTTCCAGTGACCGATCAGCGGGAGGCGTAGAGACAGAAACTCGGCCAGCCGGACGGGGTCATGGGCCAGCCGGAAGGGGTCAAACTTTGCACTTTGCACCAGCTCCGGATCGGGGCCGGTGCGAGCCGAACTCTTGACTGAGTGGGGCGTGCGACTCGGGCGGCTGGCCCCCAACCCCCTGCCACATCCCAAGCGTCAGACAGGCCCTGTCATCGTCCAAACCGACCATTGCCACACCGGGGTCGGCGAGTCATCCTCGGCCAAGGAGGACTTCCATGACTCACCATTGCCCCACCTGCCAGCGAGTGCTCTACAATCGGCGACTCACGAAGTGCGGATACTGCGGCGAACCGATTCCGGCCGCGATTCGGTTTACTCCGGAAGAATCCGCGCCGGGATTTCCCCTGTGAGTTTGCCCATCGCCGGAAAAACGGGAGCAAATTTCGCCGTTTGCCCCCACCCCCGAGGCGAAAAGAGCGCAGCGGGACGGCGCCCACGCGCGGATGCTTCACGGAGGGCGAGCGCGCCCCGGCCGACCTCGCGGCCCGGCCGTGCCCGCCCGCCGCCTCGGCCCAAGATCCCGGAATCGGGCGCACCCGGCGAAGGGAGCGAGGGACCGGGATCGCCCGCCCGATAAGCCCGCATCCTACCGCGCAGTGAGCCCGTTAACTCCGGACGTTTCCTGAATTTCGTCCGTGTCTTCCGCGCCCCGGCCGCTCTAGCATCAGCATCCCTCATGAAAACACCCATCCGCGTCGCTGTCACCGGAGCCGCCGGCCAGATCGGCTACTCCCTCCTCTTCCGCATCGCTTCGGGCGCCATGTTTGGCCCTGACCAGCCCGTGATCCTCCAGCTCATCGAGGCCCCCATCGAGAAGGCGCTGAAGGCCCTCGAGGGCGTCGCGATGGAGCTCGACGACTGCGCGTTCCCCCTCCTCAAGGGCATCGTCCAGACCTCCGACCCGGCCGTCGGCTTCAAGGACGCCAACTGGTGCCTCCTCGTCGGCGCCAAGCCCCGCGGTCCCGGCATGGAGCGCGCCGACCTCCTCAAGGACAACGGCAAGATCTTCATCGGCCAGGGCCAGATCATCGACGCCGTCGCCGCCGCCGATGCCCGCGTCGCCGTGGTGGGCAATCCCGCCAACACCAACTGCATGATCGCCGCCTCGCAGGCCAAGCGCCTCCCGGCCGAGCGTTTCACCGCGATGGTCCGTCTCGACCAGAACCGCGCGCAGACCCAGCTCGCCAAGAAGGCCGGCGTCGACCTCACCGCCGTGAAGGACATCTTCATCTACGGCAATCACAGCCCCTCGATGTTCCCGTCCTTCGCGCATGCGACGATCAACGGCAAACCCGTCCCCTCCGTCATCACCGACAGCGCGTGGCTCCAGGGCCCGTTCTGCGAGACCGTCGGCAAGCGCGGCGCCGCCATCATCGCCGCCCGCGGCCTCTCCTCGGCGGCCTCCGCCGCCAACGCCCTCGTCGACCACGTCCGCAGCCTCGTCACCCCCGGCGCGATCCACTCCATCGCCGTGAAGAGCGAAGGCCGCTACGGCTTCGACGCCAACGTCTGGGCCGG